>NZ_NHSN01000017.1 GCF_016653405.1 Halorhodospira halophila | reverse complement strand
CGCCACGCTCCTCCAGCCCCCGCCGCAGCCCGACCGCCTCGGCCACGTGGCGCCCCTCGATGGGGTCGACCTCGTCGAGATCGGCCAGCGTCCGCGCCACCCGCAGCAGGCGGTGGTGCCCGCGCGGCGACAGGCCGATAACCTCGGTGGCCCGCTCCAGCGTCGCCTCGGCCTCTGGCACCAGTGCGCAGGCCGATTCGAGGGCCTCTCCGGCCAGTTCGGCAGCGATCACCCCGGAGCGCTGCCGCCGCCGCTCACGGGCCCGAGCCACCCGTTCGGCCACCACACCGCTCGGCTCGGCCGCCGGCGCGGCGGTCAGTTCCCGGGCACTGAGCCGCGGCACCTCCACGGCGATGTCGAAGCGATCCAGCAGGGGGCCGGTCATCCGGTCGCGGTAACGCGCCACCTGTTCCGGCGTACAGCGACACACCCCGCGCGGATCGCCGTGGTAGCCGCAGGGGCAGGGGTTCATCGCCGCGACCAGCTGGAACGCCGCCGGGTAGGTCACCCGGGCGTTGCTGCGGGCGATACTCACCTGCCGGGCCTGTAGGGGCTCGCGCAGCGCCTCCAGGGCGTTGCGCGGCAGCTCCGGGAATTCGTCGAGGAAGAGCACACCGCGGTGGGCCAGGGAGACCTCGCCGGGACGCGGCGGCTGCCCGCCACCGATCAGGGCGGCGGCGGAGACGGTGTGGTGCGGAGCGCGAAAGGCCGGCACCCGCCAGGTGGCCGGATCCACCCCCGCGCCGCTGACCGAGCGCACCGCGGCCGCCTCCAGCGCCTCGGCCTCCGGCAGCGGCGGCAGCAAACCCGGCAACCGCTCGGCGAGCATGCTCTTGCCGGTGCCCGGCGGCCCGCTGAGCAGCAGGTTGTGGCCGCCGGCGGCGGCCACCTCCAGCGCCCGGCGCGGTCCGGCCTGACCGCGGACCTCGGCCAGATCCGGACCCCGGGGCCGCTGCTCGGCCGCCGCTGCCGACCCCACCGGGGGCAGTGGATCACGGCCGTCCAGGTGGTCGAGGACCGCCAGCAGCCGCTGCGCGGCTATTGCCCCCTGCGGATGGACCAGGGCGGCCTCGGCGCCGTCGCCGACGGGGATGATCAGCCGCCGGCCGGCGTCGCGGGCGGCGCGGGCCGCCGGCAGGGTCGCACCCACCTCACGGAGCTCGCCGCCGAGGGCCAGCTCGCCGATGAACTCCAGCGAATCGAGCTCGCCGTGGACCTGCCCCGAGGCGGCCAGGACGCCGACGGCGATGGCCAGATCGAACCGGCCCCCGCCCTTGGGCAGGTCCGCGGGGGCGAGATTGACGGTGACGCGGCCGACCGGAAACGTCAGGCCGCTGTTGATGATGGCGCTGCGGACCCGGTCCCGGGCCTCGCGCACCTCGGCCCGCGGCAGGCCGACAAGTGAGAACGCAGGCAGCCCCGGCGCCAGGTGGACCTCCACCCGGACCTCGGGGGCCGACACGCCGAGCGCCGCCCGCGCCCGGGTTACAGCCAGTGCCATGGAACCCTCCCTGGTTCGTGGGGCACACGCGATGGTCAGCGGGGCATACCGCCCCGCCGGTTAGCCGTCGCTGCCGCCGGCAGGACCGCCCGGGCCGCCGCCCTGGGCCTTCTCCAGCTCGGCAACGCGGCGGTTGAGTTCCTCGAGCTGGGCCCGGGTCCGTGCCAGAACCTTGGCCTGGGCGTCGAACTCCTCGCGGGTCACCAGATCCAGCCGCGAGAAGCCGGCCTGCAGCGAGGCGCGGACGTTCTTCTCCACCTCGTCGTGGAACTCGCGCACGCCGGCCGGCAGGCTTGCCGTGAGCTTCTGCGCCAGTTCGTCGATGGTTTTCTGATCGATCATCGCCTTTCCAACCCTGTGGTCACGCACCGAAACCGTGCAGCGGCGCCATTTCCGCCCCCGACTGGTGCAGGGGTCACCGGGCCGCCGGTCTGTTCCCCCCGGTGTGGCGCGGTTTCGCCGTCGCCCCGGGGCCCTGGCACGCCTCCTGCAACATCCCTGATGACCGCAGCCGCATCCACTCGCCGCTGCGGCTCCGTACAACGCGTACAACGAGGACGACGCTCATGAAATTGGTAACGGCAATCATCAAGCCTTTCAAGCTCGATGACGTCCGCGAAGCGCTCTCCGCCATCGGGGTCCAAGGTATCACGGTCACCGAGGTGAAGGGCTTCGGGCGTCAGAAGGGACACACCGAGCTCTACCGCGGTGCCGAGTACGTGGTCGACTTCCTGCCCAAGATGAAGCTGGAGATCGCCATCGACGACAGTCTAGTGGACCGCGCCTGTGACGCCATCCGCCAGGCCGCGAACAGCGGCAAGATCGGCGACGGCAAGATCTTCGTCTTCGACGTCGAGCAGGCCATCCGCATCCGCACCGGCGATACCGGCACGGACGCGCTGTAACCGGCCCGCCCCCACTCAACGCAGAGGACCTGAACCATGGAAGACGTAGTCGAACTTGCCTACGCCCTCGATACTTTCTACTTCCTGCTCTCGGGCGCACTGGTCATGTGGATGGCCGCCGGGTTCACCATGCTCGAGGCCGGGATGGTGCGCGCCAAGAACACCACGGAGATCCTGACCAAGAACATCGGGCTCTACTCCATCGCCGTGATCATGTACATGCTCATCGGCTGGAACCTGATGTACGAGAGTTCGGGCAGTCTGCTGCCCACCTTCAGCTTCCTGCTGCCTGCCAGCGAGCCGGTCACCGCCGAGATGGCGCGCAGCGGCGAGGCGACGGAGTCCTACTTCTCGGACTTCTTCTTCCAGGTGGTCTTCGTGGCCACGGCCATGTCCATCGTCTCGGGTGCCGTGGCCGAGCGGATGAAGCTCTGGTCCTTCCTGATCTTCGCCGTGGTGCTCACTGGCTTCATCTACCCGATCCAGGGGCTGTGGAGCTGGGGCGGCGGCTTCCTCGACCAGATGGGGTTCTCGGACTTCGCCGGCTCGGCCATCGTCCACATGGCGGGTGCCTCGGCAGCCCTGGCCGGTGTCCTGGTCCTGGGTGCGCGTAAGGGCAAGTACGGCCCCCGCGGCGAGGTGCGGGCCATCCCCGGCGCCAACCTGCCCCTGGCTACCCTGGGCACCTTCATCCTCTGGCTTGGCTGGTTCGGGTTCAACGGCGGCTCGGAGCTGTCGGTCTCGTCGGCGGGTGCGGCCAACGCGGTGGCGACGATCTTCATGAACACCAACCTGGCCGCCGCCGGCGGTGTGGTCGCCGCCCTGCTCCTGGCCCGCGCCCTGTTTGGCAAGGCCGACCTGACCATGGCCCTCAACGGCGCCATCGCCGGTCTGGTCTCGATCACCGCCGGGCCGGACACTCCCTCGCCCCTGCTCGCCGCGATCATCGGCGGGGTCGGCGGCGTCCTGGTGGTCTTCTCCATCGTCGCCCTCGACAAGCTGAAGATCGACGACCCGGTGGGCGCGATCTCGGCCCACGGCACGGCCGGCATCTGGGGCATCCTGGCGGTGCTGCTCTCCAACCCGGACGCCACCTTCGGCGCCCAGATCGCCGGGATCCTGTCCATCTTCACCTTCGTCTTCCTGGCCAGCCTGGTGGTCTGGCTGATCCTGCGCTTCACCCTGGGCATCCGTGCCAAAGAGGAAGACGAGCAGAAGGGCATGGACGTGACCGAGTGCGGGATGGAGGCCTACCCGGACTTCACCGCCGGGCGCAAATAGGGCAACCGATCCTCTCCTCCTCTCCCGAACGGGAGACCTTGCGGGCGCTTCGGCGCCCGCTTTTCTTTGCTACGGGGGTAGACGGAACCGCTATCCTGTACGCTGCGTGCCAGCATCCAAGTCCCCGTTCCGAGGAGAAAACCATGCATTCCAAGTGGATCCCGTGGACCTGCGCCGTCGCCGCCGTGGCCGGCGCCTCGGTCGCCAGCGCCGCCGACCACCGGCCGATCACCCTCTCCAGCGTCCCGGTAATCGGCACCGACAACACCGAGCTCTTCGGCCACGCGGCCTATGAGTTCGGGCGAGAAGACGCTGGAGAACGCGACTACGACAACCTGCGCCTGGGCCCGCTGGGCTTCCGCTACGGGCTCACCGACGACTTCGAGTACGGCGCCTACTTCAGCTTCGTCAGCAACTCCGACGACGACGACGGCGCCCCGGACGATTCCGGCCTGGAGGGGATCACCGGCTTCGCCAAGCTCCAGCTCAACCGGCACTTCGCCCTGGAACTCGGCGCCCGCGCCGGCGGTGACGAAGATGTGCGTCCGTATCCCAACGACGGCCTGGACTTCTACGTGAACCTGCCCATGCAGCGTGACCTCGGTCCGGGGCTAGTCTACGGCGAGTTCGGCTACACCATCCAGGATGAGGACGTCGGCGGCACCTACGCCAGCTGGGGCATTGGCTACGCCCACCCCCTGGATACCGGCACCAACCTCAACTTCGAGCTGCGCGGCGACGAGAACCCCACCGGTTCCAACCACATGGACCTGATTGTCGGCGCCGGGCTGCAGGTCGAGCAGGTCCACCTGCGCCCCTACGTCGGTCTGGGGCTCTACGACGCCAGCCCCGATGTCTCCTTTGGCATCGGCGCCAGCCTGCCGCTCTAGGGCGTCGGCTTGGCTGCCGAGCCACGCCTGACGGTCCGCGATCTGCGCTGCGCGGTGGCGGCCTGGCCACGGCTGGCGGTGCCGGCCGGGGGCTGCGCCGCCCTCGCCGGCCCCTCCGGCTCGGGCAAGAGCCGGCTGCTGCGCGCCATCGCCGACCTCGACCCCAATGACGGCGCGGTGCACCTGGACGGCAGCCCGCGGGACGCCTACACCGGCCACGCGTGGCGTCGCCGGGTCATCTACCTGGCCGCCGACTGCGCCTGGTGGGCCGAGACCGTGGGCGAGAACCTAGCCGCCGTGGAGAGCGATACCCTGGCCGAACTCGGCTTCGATGCCGACGTGGCGCAGTGGTCGGTGCGGCGGCTGTCCACCGGCGAGCGCAGCCGCCTGGGCCTGGCCCGGGCGGTGGCCCTGCAGCCACGGGTGCTGCTCCTCGATGAGCCCACCGCCAACCTGGATACGGCCACCACCGAGGCCGTGGAGCGGGTGATCGATGAGCAGCGCCGGCGCGGGCTGGCCATCGTCTGGGTCACCCACGACCCGGAGCAGGTCCGCCGCCTGGACGCCCACCGCTTTACCATCCGCGACGGGATCGCCGAGGAGGGGGCGCCGTGACCCAGGAACTGATCCGCCTCGAACCGCTGGATCTGGTCATCGCCGGCGTCCTGGTGGTGGCCCTGGCCGGGTTCTCGTGGGCCGGGCGCCTGGGGGTGGAGCGCTCACTGCTGATCGCCGCAGCACGCACGGTGATCCAGCTACTGCTCGTCGGCCTGGTCCTGGAGACGCTCTTCGCCCACGCCACGCTCTACTGGGTGGCGCTGATGGGCGTGGTCATGCTGCTGGTCGCCGGCTATGAGGTGATGGCCCGGCAGAAGCGGCGCTTCGCCGGTTTCTGGGGTTTCGGCCTGGGCACGGCGGCGATGTTCCTGTCTTCGTTCAGCGTGGCGGTGCTGGCGCTGATCGCCCTGGTGCAGCCGCAGCCCTGGTATCAGCCGCAGTACGCTATCCCGCTGCTGGGCATGCTGCTGGGCAACACCATGAACGGCATCGCCCTGTCGGTGGACCGACTGACCGACGGCGCCTGGCAGCAGCGCGACGTCATCGAGGCCCGGCTCGCGCTCGGGGAGCCGTGGGGCGTGGCAGTGGAACAGATCCGCCGCGACGCCATGCGCTCGGGGATGATCCCGATGATCAACGCCATGGCGGCGGCGGGGATCGTCAGCCTGCCCGGCATGATGACCGGTCAGATCCTGGCCGGGGCACCACCGATGGAGGCGGTGAAGTACCAGATCCTGATCATGTTCCTGATCACCGTCGGTACCGGCTTCGGCACCCTGGCAGCAGTCTGGTTCGCCGCCCGGCGGCTGTTCGACGAGCGCGAACGCCTGCGCCTGGACCGCCTGCGGTAGGCGCCCGCCGCCGGGCGCCTGCCGCAGGGGCGGCGGGCCTACTTGAGCAGTTCCGGCACCGCCAGGGCGGCCCGGTGGATGTCGGCATTGTAGTAGCGAGTCTCGAAGGGCTTCTCCTCCGAGTCGGCCTCGCGGAAGTTGCGCGGGTCGCCGCCGTTGACCATCAGCGTGGCGGACCACCAGCCCGAGGGGTAACTGGGCACCGGGAAGGTCAGCGTGTGCACGCCGTCGAAGCCGGCCTCGCCGGCGGCGCGGTGCAACGGGCCGATGACCGAATCGCGGTGGAGCAGCGGTGACTCGCTCTGCTGCACCACGATCCCCCCGGGCCCCAGGGCGCTGCGCACGTCGCTGAGGAACTCCCGCGTGAACAGGCCCGCCGCCGGACCGACCGGATCGGTGCTGTCGACGATGACCACATCCAACGACTCGGGCTCGGCCTCGCGGATCCAGCGCAGGCCGTCGGTGAAGCGCAACTCGGCGCGCTCGTCGTCGTTGGCGACGCACAGGTCCGGGAAGTGGGTCTCGGCGACCCGGGTCACCCGCTCGTCGAGCTCCACCTGCAGGGCGTGATCAACCCCGGGGTGGCGCAGCACCTCGCGCAGGATGCCGCAGTCACCGCCGCCGACAATGGCCACGCGCCGCGGCTCGCGGTGGGCGAAGAGCGCCGGGTGGGCCATCATCTCGTGGTACAGGAACTCGTCGCGCTCGGTGAGCATGACGCAGCCGTCGAGGACCAGCAGCCGCCCCCAACGCCGGGTCCGGTAGACCTCGATGTGCTGATACTCGCTCTGCTCCTCGTGGACCCTGTCATCGATGGCCAGGGAGAAGGCCACGCCCTCGTCCTCGACCGCTTCAGTAAACCATCCCTCGCGCATCGCGCCTCCGCCAGTGGGGTTGTTGTTCGGCTCCGCTCGCTGCGGATGCGCGAATGTTACCATCCCGGGGCAGTGTGGCGCGTTGCGCCGCAGTCTCTCCGCCACAGCCGCAGACGGGCCGATGAGCGACGACTGGAGCAACCGACCCGGCCGCGAGGTCTACAACGTCCCGCGCTGGAGCGAGGGGTACTTCGACATCTCGGCGGCGGGGCGGCTGCAGGTCCGCCCCCACCGCGGGCGTGGTCCGGCCGTTGATCTGCGCCGGATCGTCGCCGACCTGCCCGATCAGGGCGTATCACCGCCGGTGCTGATCCGCTTCCCGGCGATCCTGCGCGACCGCGTTGACGCCCTCTGCGCCGCCTTTGGCGAGGCGATGGCCGAGGCCGGCTACCGGGGCGCGTACCGGCCCGTCTACCCGGTCAAGGTCAATCAGCAACGCTCGGTGATCGAGGAGATTGTCGGCGACGGCGAGCGCGTCGGGCTGGAGGCCGGCAGTAAACCGGAGCTGATGGCGGTACTGGCACTGGCGCCCGCCGGAGGCACGGTGATCTGCAACGGCTACAAGGATCCGGAGTACGTCCGCCTGGCGCTGCGCGGACTGCAGCTGGGCCTGCAGGTCCACCTGGTCCTGGAGAAGCGCTCCGAGGCGCGGCTGATCATCCGCGAGGCGCGCCGGCTCGGCGTCGCGCCGCGGCTCGGTCTGCGCGTGCGCTTGGCCTCCATGGGGGCCGGCAAGTGGCAGAACACCGGCGGCGAGCGCTCCAAGTTCGGCCTGACCGCCGCCGACGCCCTGGCCGTGGTGGAGGAGCTGCACGAGGCCGCGCTCCTTGAGCACCTGGAGTTGCTCCACTTCCACCTGGGCTCACAGATTGCCAATGTCCACGACATCCGCGCCGGCCTCTCCGAGGGGGCGCGCTTCTACACCGAGTTGCGCCGCCTGGGGGCACCGGTAAACAAGGTGGATGTCGGCGGCGGCCTGGGGGTGGACTACGAGGGCACCCGCTCGCGCGCGTTCTGCTCGATGAACTACAGCATCACCGAGTACGCCCACAACGTGGTGGCCGCCCTCAAAGCGGCCTGCGACGAGGCCGGGCTGCCCCACCCGACCCTGATCACCGAGAGCGGCCGCGCCATGACCGCCCACCACGCGGTGCTGGTCACGCCGGTGATCGATACCGACAGCCGCGAGGCCGGCCCCCCGGAGCCACCCCCGGCGGACGCCCCCAAGGTGCTGCGCGAGCTCTACCGCACCCTGGAGGAACACGCCCAGCGGCCGGCCACCGAGGCGTACCACGACGCCTGCCACTACCTGCAGGAGGCACGGGGGCTCTACCTCCACGGCGTCCTCGACCTGCCCCAGCGGGCCTACGCCGAGCGCTGCTACCAGGCCATCGGCATGCGCCTGCGCGGCCGACTCAACCCGGGCCGCCCGCATCAGCGGGAGGTGCTCGACGCCCTCAACGAGGGGCTCGCCGACAAGCTGTTCGCCAATTTCTCGGTATTCCAGTCGATCCCCGACGTCTGGGCCATCGATCAGATCTTCCCCATCGTGCCGCTCTCCGGGCTCGATCGGCCGGCCAGCCGGCGCGGTGTGGTCCAGGATCTGACCTGCGACTCCGACGGCACGGTCTCGCTCTACGTGGATGGCGATGGGGTAGAGGGCACCCTCCCGCTGCCCGAGCCGGAGCCCGGCGAGCCCCTCTGGCTGGGCATCTTCCTGGTCGGCGCCTACCAGGAGATCCTCGGCGACCGGCACAACCTCTTCGGCGCCACCGACTCCGTGAACGTGGAGGTGGACGAGCATGGCCACCGGTTCGTGACGGCCAGCCGCGGCGACAGCATCGGCGGCGTGCTGCGCTCGGTGGGCTTTGATGAGCGCGAGCTCAGCGGCGCCTACCGGCGCCGCATCGCCGCCGCTGACCTGGATGACGCGGCCCGCCGCGCCTGCCTGGCCGATCTGGAGGCCGGGCTGCTCGGCGGTACCTATCTGGAAGGCCCCTGAGCGCCGCGGCGCAGGGGCACGGACAAGGAGGCAACGGCATGAAGGCAGGGGTCATCGGTCTGGGCGCGATGGGCAGCGGCTTGGCGGCCAATCTGGCCCGAAGCGGACAGCTGGCGGCGGTGTGGAACCGTACCCGCGAGAAGGCCGAGGCCTTCGCCGGCGAGCACGGCGTGGCCCTGGCCGACGAGCCGGCCACGGTGGCCACCGCGGCGGACGTGACCTTTATCAGCGTCGACGCCGACGCCGACCTGCTGGAGGTCCTGGACGCTTTGGTGGACGCCCTGGAACCGGGCAAGGTAGTGGTCGACACCTCCACCGTGGCACCGGATACGGCACGACTCGCCGCCGAGCGCATCGCTCCGAGCGGTGCGGCGTTCCTCGACGCCCCGGTCTCCGGCGGGCCGGAGGGCGCCCGCCAGGGGACCATGGTGATGATGGTCGGCGGCGACACGGCGGTGCTCGAGCGCATCCACCCGGTGCTCGAGCCGATCTGCAGCGCCGCCCACGCCATGGGACCGGTCGGGGCCGGGCAGGCGACCAAGGCGGTGAATCAGATCATGGTCGCCGGCATCATGCAGGGGGTGGCCTCGGCCCTGGCCTACGGCAAGGGACAGGGGCTCGATCTGCAGCAGGTGATCGAGGTGCTCGGCGCCGGGGCGGCCAGCAACTGGCAGCTGCTGCAGCGCGGGCCGAACATGGTCGAGGACCGTTTCCCGCCGGGGTTCCGGCTGGCCCTGCACCGCAAGGATCTGGGCATCGTCCGCGACGTGCTGGCCGCCCAGGGCATCGAGCTGGATCTGATCGAGCGGACCCTGGCCGACTACGACCGCCTGATCGAGCAGGGGCACGGGGACGAGGACATCTCGGCGCTCTATCGGCTGCGCAGGGGCGACCTGGGCACCGACTGAGCGCCGGCCCCCGGGCGGCTTACCCCCGGGGGCCACGACCCCGGCGTTCAGCCGAGCGTGCGCAGGCGACGGCTGCTGCGCTCGCCCATCTCCGGCAGGCCGCGCAGCAGCAGCCAGAAGACCAGCGCCGGATAGGTCAGCAGGAGGCCAACCACGGCCCAGGCGATGCGCGGAACCGCCCGCTTCTCGATGACCACGATGGCCGCGAGGAAGCACAGCACGCCCAGGTAGTAGGCGGCCAGCACCACCTGCACCCAGGGGCTGAGGATCAGGGCCTCCAGCTCCGTGACCACCGCGGCCGGGTCGGCGAGCACATCGGCGGTGTAGAGCGTGTAGCCGAGAAAGCCCAGGCACGCAACGGTGGCGAGCAACAGGATGCTGCGCAACACAATCATGAAATCCCTCCTCCGGAAAAAGAACGGGGCACCCGACCCACCGCCGAGAGCCCCGGCATCAGACCGCTCAACCCTGAAATCTGGACTCTGAACCCTGAAAACTAACCATCCTGCCGCAGCATCAGCGGCTGGATGTCGTTGTCCTCCATGCGCGTGCGCGCCTCTTCAAGCCGGTCGCTGTCGTCGAACGGGCCGACCCGGACCCGATGCCACTCCTCGCCTTCATCCAGCTCAACGGTGTGGATCTGCGCCGGCAGGCCCACCAGGGCCAGGGTGGCACGCATGCTCTCGGCGTCGTCGTGACGCCGGAAGGAGCCGGCCTGCAGGAGGTAGCTGCGCCCCTCCTCGAAGGTCGCGGCCCGGGAGATCGCCTCCTCCTCTTCATCTTCGGTGCGACGTTCGTCGGCCCGGCCCAGGTCCTCCTCGGGGACGGTGACCTCGTCCTGCATCAGGAGCTCGTAGAAGTCGTAGCTGCGCTCGTCCTCGTCCGCCGTGGGCGCCTCCTCCGGCTCGGGCTCGACCTCGGCAGCCGGGTCCACCGGGGCGGCGTCCTCCCGACCTTGCTGGTACTGCACGAACAGCAGCGCGACCGCCCCAAGCACTCCCCCGAGCAGCAGCCAAACGAAGCCGGGCACGGCGCGCCGCTCGGTCCGCCGCGCCTGGGCCCCACCGCCGCGGCTGCGGGCGGAGGCGCGTGACTTGCTGCGCGAGGGGCTCCGGGACTTCGTACTCCGCTGGGTCATAATCCGTCGCTACATGCTCTGCGGGGCGTCGACGCCAAGCAGCCCCAGTCCATTGGCCAGGATCTGCCGAGTGGCCTTCACCAGGGTCAGGCGTGCATCGCGCAGCGCTTCGTCGTCGATGATGAACGGCACCGCGTTGTAGTAGGTGTGGAAGGCGGCGGCGAGCTCCCGCAGGTACTGCGCCACTTGGTGCGGCTCGCGGGAGAGGGCCGCCGACTCGATCACCTCCGGGTAGCGCCCGAGGAGATCGAGGAGGATGGCTTCGTGTTCGGCTTCAAGCCGCTCCAGCTCGGCCTGCTCGGGCGCGACGCGGCAGGCCAGACCGCGCTCCTCGAGCTGGCGGAAGACGCTGCAGATGCGTGCATGGGCGTACTGGCAGTAGTAGACCGGGTTGTCCGCCGACTCCGACTTGGCCAGATCCAGGTCGAAGTCCATGTGCTGCTCCGAGCGGCGCATAACGTAGAAGAAGCGCGCCGCATCCTTGCCCACCTCATCACGCAGCTCGCGCAGGGTGACGAACTCCCCCGAGCGGGTGGACATGGGCAGCTTCTCGCCGCCGCGATAGAGGATAGCGAACTGCACCAGGCGCACGTCGAGGCGCTCGGCATCCACCCCCAGGGCCTTCAGGGCGGCCTGGACGCGGGGCACGTAGCCGTGGTGATCGGCCCCCCAGACGTTGACCAGGGTATCGAAACCGCGCTCGATCTTATCCAGGTGGTAGGCGACATCGGCGGCGAAGTAGGTGGTCAGGCCGTTGTCCCGGCGCAGGACCCGGTCCTTGTCGTCGCCAAACGCCGAGGCCTGGAACCACAGGGCGCCGTCGGCGTGGTACGTGAAGCCGGCGGCGTCGAGCCGCGCCAGCGCGTGCTCGATGCGGCCCTGCTCGACCAGCTCGCGCTCGGAGAAGTAGCGGTGGTAGTGCACCCCGAAGGCGTCCAGATCGGCGCGGATATCCCCGAGGATGGCCTCCAGGGCGAAGTCGAGAACCCGCCGATACGCCGTCTCGCCGAGCAGCTCGCGGGCCCGGGCGACCAGGGCGTCGAGGTAGCCCTCCGGGTCGTCGGCCTCCGCCGGCAACCCGGCGGTCAGCTCGTCGGCGCCGCGAACGTGCGCGCGACCGTCGGTCTCGAGCAGCTCGCCGGCGTGGGCGACGATGTACGCCCCCTGGTAGCCCTTGGCCGGGAAGGGTACGGGCTCGCCGGCGGCCTCCAGGTAGCGCAGCCACAGCGAGGCGGCCAGGATGTCCATCTGTCGGCCGGCGTCGTTAACGTAGTACTCGCGGTGGACGTCGTAGCCAGCAGCCTCGAGGACGCTGGCCAGGGCGTCGCCGAAGGCGGCACCGCGCCCGTGGCCGACGTGCAGCGGGCCGGTTGGGTTGGCCGAGACGAACTCGATGTGCACCCGGTGCCCCGCCCCCACGTCGGTGCGGCCGTACCCGGCCCCCTGGCGCAGGACCTCGCGGACGCTCTCCTGGCGCGCTGCGGCCGTGAGCGTGAAATTCAGGAAGCCGGGGCCGGCGACCTCCACGCCGGCGATCGACGGAGAGGCCGGCAGGCGGCTGCGGATGGTCTCGGCCAGATCCCGCGGCTTCTGCCGCGCGGCCTTGGCCAGCACCATGGCGGTGTTGGCGGCATAATCACCGTGGGCGCGGTCGCGGGCGCGCTCCACCTGCACCTCGGGCAGCTCGAGGTCCGCCGGCAGCTCGCCGGCCTCGCGCATGGCCTCCAGGGCCTGCGCCAGGAGACTGGCCACGTGTCGCTTCATGGAGGGTCTCCGCTCGGGTCAGGAAAAGCCCGGTATTATCCCGCCGCGCCGGGCAGAATGCCAAGCCGACGGAGCGGATTATTCACCGCCGGGTGTGACCAGTTCGAGAAATGGCACGCGCCGGTCGTGGGCCGGCACGCTCTCCGGGTCGTGGCTGATAATCAGCGCCGTCCGCTCGGCCAGCCACGGGGCCAGACGCCGGGCGACCTGGGTCGCGGTGGCATCGTCGAGGCCGCGGAAGGGTTCGTCGAGCAGGACCACCGGGGCGTCTACCAGCACCAAACGGGCCAGAGCCAGCCGCCGCGCCTCGCCGCCGGAGAGCCGCCCGCCGCCCTCGCCAATCCACTCGTCCAGCCCCCGCGGCGCGGCGCGCACCCGTTCCTCGAGGCCCGCGGTGTGCAGCGCCCGCCACATGCGCGCCTCGTCGGCGTGCGGATCGGCGATGCGCAGGTTGCCCGCAACGCTGTCGGCGAACAGCTCGGTGCGTTGGGTCAGGTAGGTGATGCGGGCGAAACGCTCCGCCTCAGGCAGCTGCGCAACCGGGACCCCGCCGAGGGTGACCGTGCCGCTCTCGGGACGGGTCAGGCCCGCCGCCAGATCGAGCAGCGTCGACTTGCCGCAACCGGACGGGCCGTGGATCACCACGGTCTCTCCGGGTGCCAGCGCCAGCGAGCAGTCCCGCAGGACCGGCGGCAGGTGCGCTTCGTGGCGGAACGTAACCCCCTCCAGCGCCAGCCCCAGGGCCTGGCGCGGCGGACCCTCTGGCGGCGGCGCCGCCGTGTCGGGGGCGGCATCGGCGTGCTCGAGCAGGCGCCGTGCCGCAGCCCGCGTCCGCCCCAGGTGCTGCCACGCTCCGGGCAGCGTGGTGAGCGCTTCTCCAGCCGCGAGCGCGGCCAGCGCCACCAGCGCCAGCAGCGGACCACTGATGGTCCCGGCGTGATAGAGAGGGATGCCGGCGACCAGCGCGGCAAGGAGCGCGCCGTGGGCCAGCAGCCCCACCGCGCCCTCGCCGGCACCGGTCAGACGCGCCGCCCGGGACCGGGCGGCGGCCAGGCCATCGGCGGCGGCCATCAGTCGCTGCTCGTGGCGTGCCACCGCACCGCAGGCGCGCAGCTCAGCCAGGCCCTGGACCGCGTCGACCCCGGCCCCGCGCAGGGCCGGCAGGTGCCGATCCACCGCCTCACCGTGGGGCGAGCCGCGCCGCCAGGCCCACAACGGCAGGACGAGACCGCCGGCGAGCAGTACCGCGCCCACCGCTAACCCGGCCGGACCGGCCAGGAGCACTAGCACGGTGACCGTGGCGGCGAGGGTGACCACTGCGGCCAGGCTCGGGCCGACAATGCGCAGGTAGAGGTTGTCCAGGGCCTCGACGTCCGCGGTCATGCGGTTGAGCAGGTCGCTGCGGCGCAGGCGCCCGACGCGGGCCAAGGGTAGCGGCGCCAGGGTGCGGAACAGCCAGCCGCGCAGGCGCGCCAGCGTGCGGAGGACAGCGTCGTGGTGGACCAGGCGCTCGAAGTAGCGGGAGATGGAGCGGGCCAGGGCAAAGAAGCGGATACCGGCACTCGGCCGGTAGATGTCCAGGTAGGCGCCGGTCAGGCCGGCCACGGCGGTAGCGGTGATGAACCAACCGGACAGGCCCATCAGGCCGATGCTAGCCGCGAGGCTTACGATCAGCAGCAGCGTCCCGAGGACCAGCCGCCCGCGCTCCCGGCGCAGGTCGCGCAGGAAGGGCTTGAGTTCACGCACGGCGATCCTCCACGCAGCGACCAGCCTCGATGACCAGGTGTCGGTCGCCCCAGTCGTGGGTATCGCGGTCGTGGGCCACCATCAGCACCGTACGCCGGCCATCGGCCAGGCGGGCGACCGCCGCCAGCACCCGCTCGCGGCTGTCCGGGTCGAGCCCGGCGGTGGGTTCGTCGAGGAGTAGCAACGGTGCCCCGGAGAGCAGCGCCCGGGCCAGGGCCAACCGGCTGGCCTGGCCCCCGGAGAGCCCGTAGGCGTCCTCGCCCAGCGGCGTGTCGAGCCCCTCCGGGAGGGCGGCAATGACGCCTTCGAGGTCGGCGTGACGCAGCGCGGCCCACAGCCGCCGGTCGTCCGCTTCCGGATCGGCCAGCTGCAGGTTCTCGCGCACACTGCCGTGGAACAACCAGGGCCGCTGGCCCACCCAGGCCACCGCCCCGGCCGCGGGAACCGTCTCACCGACGGTCACCACGCCGCTATCGGGCTGGAGGAAACCGGCGGCCAGGTTCAGCAGGGTCGACTTGCCGGCCCCGCTGGGTCCGGAGATGACCACTCGCTCGCCCGCGGAGACGGTCAAATCGAGCCGGTCGAGGGCCGCGGCCTCCCCGCCCGGGAAGGTCACCGTGACCCGCTGGAAGGCGACCGGCAGCGGCTGCGGGACCGGCAGGCCGGTTTCCGGATCGCGGCGCGCCGGCGCCGTCGCCGGCCCGGCCGCGCTCGCCGCTGTGGCCGGCAGCGGCTCATCGAGCAGCTGCAGGATCTCCGCCCCCGCCCCCACGGCGGCGGCCCGGTCGTGGTAGTGCTGGGCCAGCCGGCGCAGCGGGAAGAAAACCTCGGGGGCGAGGAGCAGGATGAACAGCCCGGCGAACAGCCCCAGCTCCGGGCCCGGGCCGAAGTGCAGGTAGCCGAGCAGGGAGAAACCGACGTAGATGGCCACCAGGGCGATGGAGATCGCCGCGATCAGCTCCAGCGCCGCCGAGGATAGAAAGGCAACGCGCAGGACCGACATGCTGCGCCGCCGGTACTCATCTGCGGCGGCCTCCACCGCCTCGGCGGCGGCGTCGGTGGCGCGGAAGATGCGCAGCGTGGCCAGGCCGCGAAGACGGTCGAGGAAGTGAGCGCTGATACGCGCCAGGCTCTGCTGCTGGCGCCGGGAAAGCCGCGCAGCCCCCATCCCCACCAGGGCCATGAACAGCGGGACCAGCGGCGCGGCGATGAGCAGCAGCAGGCCGGCGAGCGGATCCACGCCGGCGACGATGGCGATCAGGACCACCGGGACCGCCACTGCCAGAACCATCTGCGGCAGGTAGTGGGCGTAGTAGCCCTCCAGTGCCTCGACCTGTTCGACCAGGGCGCTGGCCACGGCCCCGCTCTGGTGGCCCTGCAGGCGCGCCGGACCGAGGGCGGCCAGGTGGCGGTAGAGGCGCCGGCGAACCGCCGCGGTGATGATCCACGCCGCCCTGGCACCGGCGGCGGCCCGCGCCCAAGTGGCCCCGGCCCGGGCCAGGAAGACCGCTGCGAGCAGCCCCAGCGCCCCCCAAAGCTCGGCCAGGGGCGCGCCGTGGATCACCACCCGGTCGATGACCCAGGCGATAAGCACCGCCTGGGCCACGACCAGCAGCGCATCGGCCAGACCGGCACCGACGGTGGCGGCCATGGCGCCCCGGGCTTGGCGGGCCTGCTCCAGCAGCCAGGCGCCCGCCCGGCGGGTGTCGATTGCCCCGTCAGCGGCCGGTGCGGTCACGGCTCAGTGATAGCCTCCGCCGGCGCCGACCTTGCCGCGGAAGATCCAGTAGGTCCAAACCGTGTAGCCGACGATGATCGGCAGCAGGAAGAGGATCCCCAGCAGCAGGAAAAGCTGCGCCTCGGGGGCCGAGGCCGCATCGCGGAAGGTGATCTCCGGCGGGACCATGTACGGCCACTGGCTGGCGATCAGGCCCAGGTAGACGGTGACGAACAGGCCCAGGCCGGCCACGAAGGGCAGCATCTCAAGCCGACGACGAATCCCGTACCAGCACGCCGTCAGGGCCAGGAGACCGAGCAGGGGCAGCGGCCAGAGGACGGTCCACGCCTCCTGCCAGCGCTCCAGGATCCGCTCCGAGGTCAGCGGCGTCCAGATCGAGATGCCGAGCAGGCAGATCGCGAGCAGTACGATCAGCCAGGGCGTGACCCGGTAGAGCCACTGCTGGGTGGCGCCCTCGGTCTTGAGCACCCCCCACGCGGCACCGAGCAGCGCGTAGCCGATCACCAGCGAGACAGCAGTGAAGACCGTGAACGGCGTGAACCAGTCGAACGGCCCGCCGACGTAGGTGAAGCCCTCCACCTCGAAGCCCTGGATGTAGGTGCCGACCACGAAACCCTGGGCCGCCGCGGCGACAATCGAGCCACCGGCGAAGGCGGCGTTCCAGAACCAGCGCGTGCGCGAGGACTTGAAGCGGAACTCGAAGGCCACGCCGCGGAAGATCAGGCCGGCGAGCATCAGGAACACACCCAGGTAGAGCGCCGGCAGATAGATGGCGTAGACCGCCGGGAAGGCGGCCAGCAACCCGGCCCCGCCGAGGATCAGCCAGGTCTCGTTGCCGTCCCACACCGGGGCCACCGTGTTCATCAGGTCATCCCGCACCTGCTCACTGGGGGTGAACGGGTAGAGGATGCCCACCCCCAGATCGAAGCCGTCGAGCAGGATGTACATGAACACCCCGAGGCCGATGATCCCCATCCAGATGATGGTGATGTCGATCAGATCCATAGTGCTACCTCACCGCGAGCTGGTGGAGAAATCCGGGTCGTCGTCGAACGGCACGTCGGCTGCCGAGAAGGGCCGCTTGGCGTGCGCCGGCTCCTCCACGGAGCCCACCCCTTCCGGACCGGTGCGCACGATGCGCGTCACGTAATAGAGCCCGGCGGTGAAGATGACCGCGTAGACCAGCACGTAACCGATCAGGGTGGCCAGTGCCATCCACCCGGTCAGCGACGGGGTCACGCCCTCGGCCAGGGTCATCTGGCCGTAGATCAGCCACGGCTGCCGGCCGATCTCGGTGACGAACCAGCCGGTGAGCACCGCCACGAAGGGCAGCGGGATCATCAGCTGCAGGGTGTTGAGAAACGCCCGGCTCTCGAACAGGCGCCCGCGCATGCGCAGCCAGGCGCCCCACAGGGCGACCAGCAGCATCAACACACCGATGCCTACCATGATGCGGAACGACCAGAAGACGATCCCTACCGGCGGGCGCTCCTCGGCGCTGACCTCCTTGAGCCCGGGCACCTCGCCATCCCACTGGTGGGTGAGGATGAGGCTGGCCAGGTTGGGGATACCCACCGCCAGGTGGTTGGTCTCGGCGGTGGAGTCGGGGATGGCGAAGAGATAGAGCGGCGCCCCCTCGCGGGTCTCCCAGGCCCCCTCCATGGCGGCGACCTTGGTCGGCTGGTGCTCAAAGGAGTTCAGCCCGTGGATGTCGCCCATGAAGATCTGCGCCGGTGCGACCAGCAGCAGCAGCCACAGGGTCATGCTCAACGCCTTGCGGTTCATCTCCACGGCGCGGTTGCGCAGCAGGAAGTAGGCGCTGACGCCGGCGACGACGAAGCCGCCGGTCAGCAGCGAGGCCAGCGCCACGTGGCCGAAGCGCGGCCACAGCGAGGGGTTGAAGATCGCCTCGGCCCACGAGGTGACGTGGACGATGCCATCCCGGAACTCGAAGCCCTGCGGGGTCTGCATCCAGGAGTTGGCCGAGAGGATCCAGAACGAGGAGATGAACGTGCCGATGGCCACCATGCAGGCGGCAAACAGGTGCGTCCCGCGCGGGACCCGATCGCGGCCGAAGAGCAGGATGCCGAGGAAGACGGCCTCGAGGAAGAAGGCGGTGAGCACCTCGTAGGAGAGGATCGGCCCGAGGAAGTTGGCCGTGGCGAAGGAGAACTCGCTCCAGTTGGTGCCGAACTGGAAGGACATGACCACGCCGGAGACCACGCCCATGCCGAAGACCACGGCGAAGATCTTGATCCAGAACTCGGACAGCCGTCGGTAGACCGGGCTGTCGGTGCGATACCACAGCGCCTCGAGGACGGCGATGTAGGCCGCGAGGCCGATGGTGAACACCGGGAACAGGGCGTGGAACGAAACCACGAAGGCGAATTGCATCCGCGATAAGAGCAGCGGGTCGAGGGCTTCCATCGTTGCGGCACCTCCTGCCTGACAGCTGTATCCGACACCGCCGCGCGGTGCCGGCAGCGCCGATTGGGCGCTTGAATCAACGGAACCTTAACTAAAAGATTTCTAAATAACCACCCGTCCTTGGGCCGATGCAGCGGCGCCGGTCGGCCCTCAATGCGCCTGCTCCCAATCATCGCCAACACCGACCTCGACTTCCAAGGGCACGGACAGCATGCCGCCATCGGCCGCCGTCATCAGCCGGCGCACCTCGTCGCCGATGGTCGTCTCCTGCCCAGCCGGCACCTCCAGCACCAGCTCGTCGTGCACCTGCATGACCAGCCGGGCCTCGGGGAAGCGTTCGGCGAGCAGGGCATCGACATCGATCATGGCCCGCTTGATGACGTCCGCGGCGGTGCCCTGCATGGGAGCGTTGATAGCGGTGCGCTCGGCGTACTCGCGGCGCTGGCGGTTGCGGCTGTGAATCTCGGGCACGTGCAGGCGGCGACCGAAGACGGTCTCGACGAAGCCCTGCTCGCGCGCCTGCTCACGAGCGCGGTCCATGAAGGTGCGCACCCCCGGGTAACGCTCGAAATAGCGGTCGATGTAGGTCTGCGCCTCATCGCGGGGGATGCCCAGCTGACGGCCCAGCCCCCAAGCGGACATGCCGTAGATCAGCCCGAAGTTGATCGCCTTGGCGGCGCGGCGCTGCTCGTCGTTGGCCTCGGCGGTGGCGAAGACCTCGGCAGCGGTGGCCCGGTGGATGTCCTCGCCCTGCTCGAAGGCCCCCCGCAGCCCGGTATCGGCGGAGAGATGGGCCATGATGCGCAACTCCACCTGGGAGTAGTCGGCGGTGATCAGCCGGTGCCCCGGGCTGGCCACAAAGGCCTTGCGGATGCGCCGCCCCTCGGGCGTGCGCACGGGGATGTTCTGCAGATTGGGGTCCGAGGAGGAGAGCCGCCCGGTGGCGGCCACGGCCTGGTGGTAAGAGGTGTGCACCCGGCCGGTCTGCGGGTGGATCAGCTGCGGGAGCTTGTCGGTGTAGGTGGACTTGAGCTTGGACAGCCCACGGTGCTCCAGGATCAGGCGCGGCAGTTCGTGGCCTCGGGCGCTGAGCTCCTCGAGCACCGACTCGGCGGTGGAGGGCTGGCCCTTGGGGGTCCGCTGGATTACCGGTAATCCCATGCGCTCGAAGAAGATCTCCTGGATCTGCTTGGGCGAGCCGAGGTTGAACGCCTCGCCGGCCTCTTCGTGGGCGTGCTGCTCCACTTCCGCCATGCGCGCGGCCAGCTCCTCGCTTTGGCGCTCGAGCAGCCCGCGGTCAACGCGCACCCCGTGGCGCTCCATGCGCGAGAGCACGGGCAGCAGGGGCATCTCCAGCTCATTGAAGACCCGCAGCAGGCCCGGCTCCGCCTGCAGGCGGGGATGGAGCAGCCGGTGCAGGCGCAGGGCGATGTCGGCGTCCTCGGCGGCGTAGTGGCCGGCACGCTCGACGTCGATCTCGGCAAACGGCACCTGCCGGGCCCCCTTGCCGCAGAGCTCCTCGTAGCTGGTGACCTCGACGCCCAGGTACTTGCTGGCCAGCGAGTCCATGTCGTGACGGGTGGCAGTGGAATCCAGGACGTAGGATTCGAGCATGCTGTCATAGGCCACGCCGCGCAGCTCGATGCCGTAGCGGGCCAGGACGCTCATGTCGTACTTGAGGTTCTGACCGATCTTCTCGGGCTGCTCGGCCTCAAGCAGGGGCCGCAGCACCTCAAGCACCCGGTCGCGGTCCAGCTGCTCGGGGGCACCGGGGCCGCAATGGGCAACCGGCAGGTAGGCGGCCTGCCCCGGCTCGACGGCCACCGAGACACCGACGATGGCCGCGTCCATGTAGTTCAGGCTGTCCGTCTCCAGGTCGACGGAGAACGCCGGGGCGGCGCGCAGGCGCTCGACCCAGGTGTCGAACCCGTCGTCGTCGAGGACGATCTGATAGTCCGTTTCCGGGGCCTCCGGAGGGAGGCTGGCGCCCGTGCCATCGGCCGCGGCAGCAGCATCGCCGGCCTGGATTTCGGCGAGGAAGCGGCGCATGCCGTAGCGCCGGTAGAGCGCCGCGAGGGCTTCCCGATCCGGCGTCCGACGGACAAGGTCCTCGGGGGCGACATCGAGCTCCAGGTCGCAACGGATGGTGGCCAGGTCCACCGAGAGCGGCAGTTCGTCGAGATGGGCGCGCAGGCTCTCGCCGACCTTGCCGCGGATCTCGTCGGCGCGCTCGCGCAGCGCCTCTAGACTGCCGTAGGCATTGAGCCACTTGGCCGCGGTCTTCGGTCCGACCTTGGGGACACCGGGGATGTTGTCGGAGGTATCGCCCACCAGGGCGAGGTAGTCGCGGATCGCCTCCGGCGGCACGCCGAACTTCTCGCGCACGCCCGCCGGATCCAGCCGGGTGCCGCTCATGGTGTTGAGCAGGGAGACACGCTCGTCCACCAGCTGCGCCATGTCCTTGTCGGTGGTCGAGATGATCACCGGCCCCGGGGCACGCACCGCCAGCGTACCGATGACATCGTCGGCCTCAACCCCGTCCACCTCAAGCACGGGCACGCCGAGCGCAGCGATGATCTGCTTGAGCGGCTCGCGCTGGGCGCGCAGCTCGTCGGGCATGGGCGGCCGGTGGGCCTTGTACTGCTCGAAAAGCTCGTCGCGGAAGGTCCGGCCCGGGGCATCGAAGACCACCGCGAAGCGCGCCTCGGGCTCGTCGGCGAGCAGCTTGTGAAGCATGTTGACCACGCCGTAGAGCGCTCCGGTGGGCTCACCGTCGGCGTTGCTCAGCGCCGGCAGGGCGTGGAAGGCGCGGTAGAGGTAGGAGGAACCGTCCACCAGGACCAGGCGGTCGTCCGGTTGTGTCATGCAATCGCTCTCTGTGACTGTTGGCGGGCTACGCGGCTATGATAAAGGTTGCAGTCCCGGAGACGATCAACAGCCCAGCCACGGAGCCTTATGGACCCCAAGAACCCGTTCGCGCACCAGGAGCGCATCCCGCTCAACGGCGCCACGCTGACCCGTGAATCCTGGAAGATTTTCCAGATCATGGCCGAGTTCGTGGAGGGCTTCGAACGCCTTTCGTCGATCAAGCCCTCGGTGAGCATCTTCGGCTCGGCCCGCGTCGCCCCGGACCACCCCTACTACCAGTTGGCCGAGCGTGTTGCCCGCGAGGTCTCCGACGCCGGCTTCTCGGTGGTCAGCGGCGGCGGCGGCGGCATCATGGAGGCGGCCAATAAGGGCGCCCAGGCCGGGAAGTCGCCCAGTGTGGGGCTCAACATCCAGCTGCCGAAAGAGCAGGAGGCCAATGCGTACCAAGACATCGCCCTGCACTTCCGGCACTTCTTCTCGCGCAAGGTGATGTTCGTCAAGTACGCCTCGGCCTACGTGGTGTTGCCCGGCGGGTTCGGGACGCTGGACGAGCTGGCCGAGATCCTGACCCTGGTGCAGACCGGGAAGACGCCGCGCATCCCCATCATCCTGGTGCACAGCCCCTTCTGGGAGAAGCTGGTGGAGTGGTTCCAGGAGCGACTGGTGGCCGAGGAGGCCATCGACGCCGAGGACATGCACCTGTTCAAGGTCGTGGATACACCGGAGGAGGTGGTCACGGCCATCTTCGACCACTACGAAGACCGCGGCTTCCAGCCCTCCCGCGAGGAGCGGGAGATTCTGCTCGATCTCTAGAGGAAGGGTGGCCATGAGCAGCAGTCGGGGTGCGCCGGGTGCCGGGGGGCTGGTCCTGGCGGGGATGCTGGTGGCCACCACCGCCGGCGGCTTCGAGGCCGATGAACGGATCACGGTGACCCCGCCTCCCCCACCCGAGGGGCTGATCCGCGACGAACCGGATCTCGAGCCGACGGTGACCATCGTCGAGCGCGACTGGGCGGTCATCGAGGAGTACCGCATCGCGGGGCAGATTTACGCGGTACGCATCCAACCGGCGGTCGGCCCACCTTACCTGCTCTACGACACCACCGGAGACGGCGTACTTGACGGCAGCGGCGGTGAGCACGACCCGCTCGAGCCCCCGCGCACGCCGCTGTGGCGGCTGTTTAGCTGGTAGCCGGCTCCAGGCCGGCCCGGTCGGCGATCAACCACTTGGTGCCGGCCTCGTCGAAACGGACCTGCAGGCGGGCATTCGGGCCACTGCCCTCGCACTGGAGCAGGATGCCGTCGCCAAAGCGCGGGTGACGCACCCGGCTGCCCAAGCTCAACCCCGCCGGCGGTTGGTCCCCCGGCAGCGAGGGTCCGCTTGGGGCGGTGGCCGGCGGCGGCCCCCGGCGCACCGACATGCGCGGGCGCACCTCCTCCAGACCCTCTCCGGGCAGCTCGGTGAGAAAGCGCGACGGCCGGGCCAACTGGTCAACCCCGTGCAGGCGACGCTTCTCGGCGTGGGTCAGGATCAACCGCTGGCGGGCCCGGGTCATGCCCACGTAGCACAGCCGGCGCTCCTCCTCAAGCCGGCCGGGCTCCTCGACGGACATGCGGTGCGGGAACAGCCCTTCCTCCAGGCCCACCAGGAAGACCACGGGGAACTCCAGCCCCTTGGCCGAGTGCAGGGTCATCAGCTGCACGGAGTGCTCCCAGTCGTCGGCCTGCCCCTCGCCCGCCTCCAGGGCGGCGTGGCTCAGGAAGGCCGCCAGCGGGTCCTGGTCCTCCTCTTGGTCATCGCGCTGGGCAAAGGTGCGCGCCGCGGTCACCAGCTCGTCGAGGTTCTCCAGGCGGGCCTCGTCGCGTTCGTGGTAGCGGCGCAGCTCGGCGCGAGTGATGGCCTGCTCCACCTGCTCGTGCACCGGCCGGTGGGCGAGTTCCTGATCCAGGGTATCGATGAACGCCAGGAACTCGGACAGGGCGTTGCGCGCCCGGGCCGCCAGGGCCCGCCCGCCCGCCAGCTCGCGGGCGGCGCGCCACATCGAGACATCGCCCTCCCGGGCGGCATAGCGGACAGCGTCGACGGTCTTGGCACCGATCCCCCGGGGTGGGGTGTTCACCACACGCTCGAAGCTGGCGTCATCGTGGCGATTGGCCACCAGACGCAGATAGGCCAGGGCGTCCTTGACCTCAGCGCGCTCGAAAAAGCGCAACCCACCGTAGACGCGAAACGGCAGACGAGCGGCGTGCAGCTCGTGCTCCAGGGCGCGGGACTGGGCGTTGGAGCGGTAGAGGATGGCGAAGTCGGCGTGGCCGTGACCGCCATCTTCGATAAGCTGGCGGATCCGGTCCACCACCCAACGCGCCTCGTCGATCTCGTTGAAGGCGGCGTACAGGGTGATAGGCTCGCCGCTGCCCCCGTCGGTCCACAACTGCTTGCCGAGCCGGCCGGCATTGTGCTCGATCAGGCGGTTGGCCGCGTCCAGAATGGTGCCGGTGGAGCGGTAGTTCTGCTCCAGGCGCACGACCCGAACATCCCCCATCTCGCGCCGGAAGTGCTCGATGTTTTCCACCCGCGCGCCCCGCCAGCCGTAGATGGACTGGTCGTCATCGCCGACGACGAACAGCTCGGCCCGGGCGCCGGCGAGCAGCTTCAGCCACCGGTATTGCAGGGCGTTGGTGTCCTGGAACTCATCGACGAGGATATGCTCGAAACGACGTTGGTAGTGACCGAGCAGTTCGGGGTCGTCGCGCAACAGTTCGTAGGCGCGCAGTAGCAGCTCGGAGAAGTCCACCAACCCGCCCCGCCGGCACGCTTGCTCGTAGTCGTGATAGATCGCCAGCAGCTCTTGCTGATAGTCGCCGGCGGCCTCGGTCACGTCCGCGGGACGCTCGCCCTCCTCCTTGCGGCCGCTGATAAAGCCCCGCACCTGGCGGGGCGGAAAACGGGAGTCGTCGGTGCCGCGGGCGCGCAGGACCCGTTTGACCACCCGTAGCTGATCGTCGGCGTCGAGGATCTGGAAGCCCTCGGGCAACCCCGCACGCTGGGTGTGCTGGCGCAGCAGCCGGTGAGCGATGCCGTGAAAGGTGCCCACCCACATGCCGGCGGTGGCGATACCCAGCAGCTCGCCGATGCGGCCGCGCATCTCGCCGGCGGCCTTGTTGGTGAACGTGACCGCCAGGATCGAGAACGGCGAGGCGCCCTCGGCCTGCACGAGGTAGGCGGCGCGCCGGGTGAGCACGCGTGTCTTGCCGCTGCCGGCGCCAGCGAGCACCAGGGCTCGTCCCGGGGGCAGGCAGACGGCCTCGCGCTGGGCGTCATTGAGGTCTGTGGTCAGGCCATCGATCGGCATATCAGGCAGCAGGCAGGGTCTCGGTAGGATCCTGAAGGACAGGGGCGGTGCACATGCGTTCGACCAGCTCCCGGAAAGTGGGTTCTCGGGCGGTCCCGGCCCGCCAGTAGAGAGCCAGGTCGCGGCTGGGTACAGGCTCAGCGAATGGCCGGAGGCTGATGGCGCCGCGGTCCGGCCCGTGACGGGAGGCGCCTGCCGCCAGGGCCGGCAGCAGGGTGACCCCGACCCCGGCGGCCACCATCTGGCGCAGGGTCTCGAGGCTGGTGGCACGGAAAGCCGCCGCCTCACCGACGTCGTTGCGCCGGCACAGCTCCAGGGCCTGTTCGCGCAGGCAGTGCCCCTCCTCCAGGAGCATCAGCTCGGTCTGCTGCAGATCGCTGGTGTGGACCGGTTCCGGATGGTCCAGCGCGTGGCCACGGGGCACGGCTAGGTAGAACGGCTCGTGACACAGTGGCGCCGAGACCAGGTCGTCACCGCCGATCGGCGATGCAAGGATGGCACCGTCGAGGCTGCCGGCACGCAGCTGATCGAGCAGCCGCTGCGTCAGGTCCTCGCGCAGGTGCAGGCGCAGGCGGGGAAAGGTCTGCGCCAGATCCGGGATGACGTGGGGCAGCAGGTACGGTCCGACGGTGGGGATCACCCCCAGGCGGACATCACCGGTCATCGGCTCGGCCTGGGCACGGGCCACCTCGACCATGTCGTCGACGGCGCTGAGGATCCCGCGGGCCCGCTCCGCCAGCCGCTCACCCAGCGGCGTGAGCAGCACCCGCCGGCGATTGCGCTCGACCAGCTGGACTTCCAGGTACTCCTCGAGCTTCTTGAGCTGCGTGGAGAGCGTCGGCTGGCTGACGTAGCAGGCACGCGCCGCTCGCCCAAAATGCCGGTGCTCGGCCACGGCGACCAGATAGCGGAGGTCGCGCAGGTTCATACAACGGGTCCTGTCATTCGACGGTGACCGACTTGGCCAGGTTGCGCGGCTTGTCCACGTCGGTGCCCCGCAGGACCGCCACGTGGTAGGCGAGCAACTGCAGCGGGACAGTGTGGATCACCGGCGAGATGGCCTCTGGGCCGGCAGGCACTGGGAGGACGTGGAAACCACGCGCGGAGCGCAGGGCGGCGGCGTCGTCGGCGAAGACGAACAGACGCCCGCCACGGGCGCGAACCTCCTGGAGGTTCGAGTGCAGTTTGTCGAGCAGATCGTCCCGAGGGGCGACCGCCACCACGGGCATGCCGTCGTCGACCAGGGCCAGGGGGCCGTGCTTGAGTTCGCCGGCGGGGTACGCCTCGGCGTGGATATAGGAGATCTCCTTGAGCTTGAGCGAGCCCTCCAGCGCCACGGGGTAGTGAGCGCCACGGCCCAGGAAGAGGGCGTGGGCACGGTCGACGAACTGCTCGGCCAGCTCGGCCACCTGGGGCTCGATGGCCACGGCGCGCTCCAGGGCGCCGGGCAGCTGCACCGCGGCCCGGACCAACTCCTGCTCGGCCTGCGGGCGGCCGCGGCGGCGGGCAAAGGCGCCGACCAGCAGCAACAGGGCGGTCAGCTGGGTGGTGAAGGCCTTGGTCGAGGCGACGCCGATCTCGGGCCCGGCCCGGGTCAGCAGGGTCAGGTCGGCCTCGCGCACCAGCGAGCTCTCGGGGACGTTGCAGATGGCCATCACCCCGCCGTAACCCAGCCGGCGCGACTCGCGCAGCGCGGCGAGTACGTCGGCGGTCTCGCCGGACTGAGAGATCACCACCACCAACGTGCCCGGCGGGACGGCGTGGGCCCGATATCGGAATTCGCTGGCCACCTCGACATCGCAGGGCAGCCCAGCGTAGGTCTCGGCCCAGAAACGGGCGATCAGCCCGGCGTGGTACGAGGTGCCGCAGGCGACGATCTGCAGACGCTCGGCCTGGTCGAGGAGCTGTTCGGCGCCGGGGCCGAACGCCGCCTCGAGGACGCGGCCGTCCGCGTGGCGGCCTTCCAGGGTCTCGGCCACCGCCGCCGGCTGCTCGTGGATCTCCTTGAGCATGAAGTGACGGTAGCCGCCCCGCTCCACCGACTCGGCACTGAGCTCGGAGGTGCGCACCGGTCGCTCGACCGGTCGCCCCTCGGCGTCGTAGATGGTGACACCGTCCCGCGAGAGGTCGGCGAGATCGCCGTCCTCGAGGAAGATGAACTGACGGGTTACCGGCAGCAGCGCCGCCACGTCCGAGGCGACGAAGTGCTCGCCGATACCCACACCAATCACCAGGGGGCTACCGCGCCGGCAGGCGATCATCCGTCCTGGCTCGCGGGCGGAGACCACAGCGAAGGCGTAGGCGCCCTCGAGCTCCGGCAGCCCGCCCCGTACCGCCTCGAGCAGATCGACGCCGCCGCGGGTGTGGCGGTCGGCGAAAAGGGTGACCGCGACCTCGGTATCGGTCTCCGACTGAAACTCGTAACCAGCGGCGAGCAGCTGTTCGCGCAGCCGCTCGTGATTCTCGATGATGCCGTTGTGGACCAGGGCCACCTCGCCGGCGGCGGTGTGCGGGTGGGCGTTGATGTCGTTGGGGACACCGTGGGTGGCCCAGCGCGTGTGGGCGATGCCGGTGCCGCCGGCCGGCAGCCGGGGCTCGAGTGCGCTGGCCAGGTCATCGACCCGGCCGGCGACCCGGGTCCGCGACAGACGGCCGTCGGGATCGATAACAGCCATTCCGGCGGAGTCGTACCCCCGGTACTCCAGACGCCTCAGGCCTTCCAGCAGGACCGGGGCCACGTCTCGCTGCGCGCAGGCACCGACGATTCCGCACATATCAGCGAATCCAGATGCCCTGCTCGTTGGGCACGAGCAGCACCGAACAGGGGCAATTGCGGCAGACCTGCTGCGCCGTGCTGCCCAGGGCGAGGTCACGCCCGGGGCCGTCACCGCGCTTGCCCACCACGACCATGCTGCTGCGCTCCTTCTCGGCGACGTTGCGGATCACCCGCGACGGGGTCCCGGTCTCCAGCCGGGTCGTGACCTCGATGCCCCGCGCCTCGGCCTGCTCGGCAAAGTGCTGCAGGCGCTCCTGGCCCTCGGTCCGGGTGTCCTCGTCGGTGACGTGCAGCACGGTGAGCGCACCGGTGTGCTCGCCGATATCCTGGGCCAGGGCCTGGGCCGCGGCAGCCTTTTTGGAGAAGTCGGTGGCCAGCATGGGCCGCTGGAACGTCTCGCCGTGGCCGAAGGTATTCGGGTCCGGGGCGATGCGCTCCATGAGCACCGGCAGCGCGGTCTGCCGGGCGAGTTCGAGGACCGTGGAGCCGTGATAGAACTCGCGCAGCAGCCCCTCGCCGCGCGAGCCGAGCAGGATCAGCTGCGCGCCGTAGCCGCGGCCGATCTTGGCGAGCTCCGGCGCGGGGAAGCCGATCGGCTGCTGGATGTCGACCTGGTAGCCGGCCGCCTGGAGGTCTGACTGCTTCTGGGCCAGACGCCGACGGGCCTCGGCGCGATGGCTCTCGCTGAGATCGTCCGGGTCATCGATGCGCAGGACATCGACCAGCGTAAACTGCTTCGCCCCGAACTTGTGCAGCTCACCGATGGCATCGAGCAGGGGCTGGTAGGGGGACTCGAAGTGCACCGCAACGACTGTGTGGTCGAACATGCTCGCTCCTTACTCTTCCTTGGCACCGTCGGACGCCGGCGTGGCATCGCTATCATCGGGAGGTCCGCGACGACCCGTCAAGCCGGGATGTTGCCAGCCGGGGATGGTCCGGGCGCGGCTGCGCGCGACGGTCAGGGCGTCGGCCGGCGCGTCGCTGGTCAACGTTGTTCCGGCACCGATGGTCGCCCGGTCACCCACCTGGACCGGGGCGACCAGCTGGCTTCCCGAGCCGATGAAGGCGTCGTCGCCGATCCGCGTGCGGTGTTTGCGGGCACCGTCGTAGTTGCACGTGATGGTCCCCGCGCCGAGATTGGCCCGGGCCCCGACCTCAGCATCGCCGACGTAGGTGAGGTGATTAGCCTTGGCCCCGGGACCCAGACGAGCCGCCTTGGTCTCGACGAAATTCCCCACCCGGGCGCCCTCCTCGAGCACGGTCCCGGGACGGAGATGGGCGAAGGGGCCGATCCGGCACCCGGGGCCGATCCGGGCCTGCTCGATGACAGTATAGGGTCCGAGGCGCGCCCCGTCCTCGACAACGCAGTCCCGGAGCACGGTGCCCTGGGCGATGTGCACGTTGTCGCCGAGCGCCACCTCGCCTTCCAGGGTACAGTCGGGGTCGATGGCGCAGTCGGTGCCGAAGCGCACTTGACCGCGCAGAGTGAAACGCTCGGGGGCCACCAGACGCAGGCCTCCGCGCAGCAGCCGCCGGGCCTCGCGGCGCTGGTACGCCTGCTCGACTTCCGCGAGCTGGACAAGGTCGTTGATGCCGCTGGCCTCGCCGGGGTCCGCAGTGAACCGGGCGAGCACCGGGACGCCGTCCGCGACAGCAGCGGCCACCGCATCGGTCAGGTAGTACTCCCCCTGGGCGTTGTCCGCCGACAGGGCTGCCATCCAGCGGCGCAGGTCGGCGGCCGGAGCCGCCATAAGCCCGGTATTGATTTCATCTACGCCCCGCTGCCCCGGGTCGGCGTCCTTCTCCTCGACGATCGCCACCACGCCCCCGGCTGCATCGCGGATCACGCGCCCGTAGCCGGTGGGATCGGGCACCCGGGCGGCCAGCAGCTCCAAGCCGTGGCCGTCCACCAGCGGCTCGAGGGTGGCCGGGGTAACCAGCGGGACATCGCCGTAGAGGACCAAGACCCGATGATCATCGGGGATCTGCGGTAGGGCGCAGGCGACCGCGTGGCCGGTGCCAAGCTGCTCGGGCTGCTCGACCCAGTGCACCGGATAGTCGGCGTGCGCCGCGGCGACCTCCTGGCCGCCGTGACCATAGACCACGTGCACCTGCTCCGGCCCCAAGGCGAGGGCCGTATCGAGCACGTGGGAGAGCAGGGAGCGCCCAGCCAGCGGCTGCAGCACCTTAGGCTGGGCCGAACGCATGCGGGTCCCCTTGCCCGCAGCCAGTATGACCACGGCAACAGGTGCCCGCATGGTCGGTTCCTCCGTTCGCGTCAGCGCTTGGCCCGCTTGCGCAGGCTCTCGAGGGTTCTCAGCTGCGCCATGGCTTCGGCAAGCTCCGCCTGGACGGAGCTGTAATCCACCTCGTCCTTCTGCTCGCGGAGCTTCTCCTCGGCCCGCCGCTTGGCCTCCAGGGCCGCGGCCTCGTCGATGTCACGTGCACGCACTGCGGTATCGGCGAGTACCGTCACCTTGTGCGGCTGGACCTCGAGCAGGCCCCCGGAAGCGTAGAAGAAGAATTCCTCTTCGTCGCCCTCCGGGGTGATGCGCAGCTCACCCGGACGCAGCCGGGTCAGCAGCGGGGCGTGACGCGGGGCGATACCCACGTCACCCTCGGCCGCCGGCGCAATGACCATGCTCGCCTGGCCGGCGTACAGCTGCTCTTCAGCACTTACGATGTCGACTTGGAGCGTGCTCATGGCACCCCCGGATTACAGGTTCTTGGCCTTCTCGGCGGCCTCTTCGACGGTACCGACCATGTAGAACGCCTGCTCGGGCAGGTGGTCGTACTCGCCGTCGATGATCGCCTTGAAGGACGCGACGGTGTCCTTCAGCGGGACGTACTTACCGGACATGCCGGTAAACACTTCCGCCACGAAGAACGGCTGGGACAGGAAGCGCTGGATCTTCCGCGCCCGGGAGACGGTGAGCTTGTCCTCCTCGGAAAGCTCGTCCATGCCCAGGATCGCGATGATGTCCTTGAGCTCCTTGTAACGCTGCAGGACACCCTGGACCCCGCGGGCGACGTCGTAGTGCTCCTGGCCGATGACCAGCGGGTCGAGCTGGCGCGAGGTGGAGTCCAGCGGATCGACCGCCGGGTAGATACCGAGCTCGGCAATCTGGCGCGAGAGCACGATGGTCGCGTCCAGGTGAGCAAAGGTCGTCGCCGGCGCCGGGTCGGTGAGGTCGTCGGCCGGAACATAGACCGCCTGCACCGATGTGATGGAACCGGTCTTGGTGGAGGTGATGCGCTCCTGGAGCTTGCCCATCTCCTCGGCCAGCGTCGGCTGGTAGCCGACTGCCGACGGCATGCGGCCGAGCAGCGCGGAGACCTCCTGGCCGGCCAAGGTGTAACGGTAGATGTTGTCGATGAACATCAGCACGTCACGCCCCTCGTCGCGGAAGTACTCGGCCATGGTCAGGCCGGTCAGCGCGACGCGCAGGCGGTTACCCGGCGGCTCGTTCATCTGGCCGTAGACCAGCGAGACCTTGTCGAGGACGTTGGAGTCCTTCATCTCGTGGTAGAAGTCGTTGCCCTCGCGGGTGCGCTCGCCGACACCAGCAAAGACGGAGTAACCGGAGTGCTCCACCGCGATGTTGCGGATCAGCTCCATCATGTTGACCGTCTTGCCGACGCCGGCGCCGCCAAACAGGCCGACCTTGCCACCCTTGGCGAACGGGCACAGCAGGTCGATGACCTTGATCCCGGTCTCAAGCAGCTCCTGGCCGCCGGACTGGTCCTCGTAGGTCGGCGCGTTGCGGTGGATCGGCCAGCGCTCCTCGGTCTTCACGTCGCCGGCCTCGTCCACCGGCTCGCCGAGGACGTCCATGATGCGCCCCAGGGTCCCCTGGCCGACCGGCACCGAGATCGGGCCGCCGGTGTTCGAGACTTTCTCCGAGCGCGTCAGGCCGTCGGAGGACCCCATGGCGATCGTGCGGACGACGCCGTCGCCCAGCTGCTGCTGGACCTCGAGGGTCAGGCCCCGCTCGTCGACCACGAGGGCGTCGTAGATCTGCGGCACCTGGTCACGCGGAAATTCCACGTCGACCACTGCACCAATCACCTGAACGATCTTTCCAGCGCTCATTCGGATCCCCTCAGATAGCTTCTCGCGGGCCGCGCAGGCCCGCCGTTGATATTGGAAATCGGTATTAGCCCGAAACGGCCTCGGCGCCCGAGACGATCTCGGTCAGCTCCTGCGTGATCGCCGCCTGGCGGGCCTTGTTGTACGTGATCTGCAGGTCGTCGATGATCTCCGCGGCGTTGTCGGAGGCGCTCTTCATCGCGATCATTCGCGCTGCCATCTCGCAGGCGATGTTCTCGACCACGCCCTGATAGACCTGGGACTCGACGTAGCGGCGCAGCACATCATCCAGCAGCGAGGCAGCGTCCGGCTCATAGATGTAGTCCCAGTTCTCGAGCATTTCCTCCTCGCGAACCGGCTCGACCGGGATCAGCCGCTGGACCTGCGGCCGCTGGGTCATGGTGTTCACGAACTGGTTGCTCACCAGGTTCACCCGGTCGATGGTGCCGTCCACGTAGGCGTCGAGCAGGACCTTGATCGGCCCAATCATCTGCTCGAGCTTCGGGCGGTCGCCGATGTCGCGGACCTCGGCGGGGATCTCGACCCCGGTGCGCTCGAAGAAGCCGATGCCCTTGGCGCCGATGGGCACGACCTGGGCGCCGACGCCCTGCTCCTGCCAGCCCTTGAGGTCGTTGATCGCCGCCTTGAACAGGTTGACGTTCAGACCCCCGCACAGACCGCGGTCGGTGGAGACGACGATGTAGCCGACGCGCTTGACCTCGTCGCGCTCGACCAGAAACGGATGGCGGTAATCCGGATTGGCGTGGCCGAGGTGGCCGATGACCTGCCGGATTTTTTCGGCGTACGGCCGCGTCGCCTCCATACGCTCCTGGGCACGCCGCATCTTCGATGCGGCGACCATCTCCATCGCGCTTGTGATCTTCTGCGTGTTCTGAACGCTCTTGATCTTGGTCTTTACTTCTTTCGCCCCGGCCATGCCGTCACCTATGTGTCGTTAAGGGGCCGGCCGGGGAGCGTGCAGCTCCCCGGCAGCGCGTGCTCACCACGTGCGATTTTTCTTGAACGCGTCCATCGCCTTCTGCATCTCGGCGTGGATCTCGTCGTTGTAATCGCCGGTCTCCGTGATGCGCTGGAGCAGCTCGGCGTGCTCGGCACGCAGGTAGTCGAGCAGCGCCTTCTCGAAACGAACCACCTGGTCGTTCTCGACGTCGTCGACATAACCCTCGTTGGCGGCGAAGAGCACGAAGGCCATCTCACCGACCGACTGCGGCTCGTACTGCCCCTGCTTCATCAGCTCCATGGTGCGCTTGCCGCGCTCGAGCTGCTGGCGCGTGGTCTCGTCCAGATCGGAGGCGAACTGGGAGAACGCCGCCAGCTCGCGGTACTGGGCCAGCGCCAGGCGGACACCGCCGCCGAGCTTCTTGATGATCTTCGTCTGCGCCGAGCCACCCACGCGGGAGACCGACAGACCGGCGTTCACCGCGGGCCGCACGCCCGAGTTGAAGAGGTCCGTCTCGAGGTAGATCTGCCCGTCGGTGATCGAGATCACGTTCGTCGGCACGAAGGCGGACACGTCGCCGGCTTGGGTCTCGATGATGGGCAGCGCGGTCAGCGACCCCGTCTGGCCCTTGACCTCGCCATTGGTGCGACGCTCGACTTCCTCGGCGTTGATGCGCGAGGCGCGCTCGAGTAGCCGGGAGTGGAGGTAGAAGACGTCACCCGGGTACGCCTCACGACCCGGCGGCCGGCGCAGCAGCAGGGAGACCTGGCGGTAGGCCCAGGCCTGCTTAGTCAGGTCGTCGTAGATGATCAGCGCATCTTCGCCGCGGTCACGGAAGTACTCGCCCATGGCGCAGCCGGCGTAGGGGGCGATGTACTGCATGGCGGCCGACTCGGAGGCGCCGGCGTTGACGACGATGGTGTTGTCCATCGCGCCATGCTCCTCGAGCTTGCGCACCACGTTGGCCACCGTCGAGTTCTTCTGCCCGACCGCGACGTAGATGCACTTAATGCCGCTGTCCTTCTGGTTGATGATCGCGTCGACGGCCACCGCGGTCTTGCCGGTCTGGCGGTCGCCGATGATCAGCTCACGCTGACCCCGGCCGATCGGGACCATGGAGTCGATCGCCTTGAGGCCGGTTTGCACCGGCTGATCGACGCCCTCACGGGTGATAACGCCGGGAGCGACCTTCTCGATGGGCTCGCTGGCCTCGGTCTTGATCGGGCCCTTGCCGTCGCAGGGGCGGCCCAGGGCGTCGACCACACGGCCGAGCATAGCCTCACCGACCGGCACCTCGAGGATGCGGCCCGTGCACTTGACGGTGGCCCCCTCCTTGATGTGCTGATAGTCACCGAGGAGGACGGCACCGACGGAGTCCCGCTCGAGGTTCAGGGCCATGCCGAAGGTGTCGTCAGGGAACTCCAGCATCTCGCCGAACATGACGTCGGCGAGGCCGTGGATGCGGCAGATGCCGTCGCCGACACTGACGACGGTGCCTTCGTTGCGGGCCTCAGCCGCCGCGTCGAAGTTCTCAATGCGACGCTTGATGAGCTCGCTGATCTCCGATGGATTGACTTGCATCGTCCTACCTCGTCAATGAACCAGTGCACTCGAGAGGCGGGCCAGTTTGCCCTTCACCGAGCCGTCTATGGTGGTGTCGCCAGCGCGGATAATCGCCCCCCCGATGAGGGACTCGTCGATCCGCGTCTGCAGCCGCACCTCTCGGCCGAGGCGCTTGCGGAGCGCTTCGGCCAGGCGTTCTTGCTGCGCGTCCTCGAGCTGGGTCGCCGAAAGCACCTCGACATCGACGATGCCCTCGGCCTCGGCACGCAGCTGCTCGTAGACCCGGGCGACCTCCGGCGCGTACTGCAGGCGCCGGTTGCTCGCCAGCAGCCGGACGAAATTCTTCCCGGCCTGCCCGATGTCGCCTGCCGCCTCGCAGACTGTGCCGGCGAGTTCCTCGGCACTGATCCGCGGGTGGGTGAGCAGCGAGGCGAGCTGGGGCACCTGCACCACCTCGGCCACCGCCGCAAGCCGACGCGACCAAGCCTCGCGCTCGGTCGCGTCGTCACCGGCAAGCTCGAAGACGGCGCGCGCGTAAGGTCGGGCCAGTGTGCTGCGCTCGGCCATGGCGCCTCCCTAGATTTGCGTCGCCAGATCGTCGATCAGATCCTTGTGCGCCTTGGCGTCCACCTCGCGCTTCAGGATCTGGCTGCTCGCCTGCACGGCGATGGTTGAGACCTGCTTGCGCAGGTCCTCGCGGGCCCGCTGGATCTCCTGATCGATCTCCTCACGGGCGGAGGCCAGGATCCGGTCGGCCTCGGTGCGGGCCTCGGCCCGCGCCTCTTCGATCATCTCGGCCTGACGCTTGTTGGCCTGGTTGATGATCTGGCTGGCCTGCTCGCGGGCGTCCCGCAGCATGGCGTCGACCTCGGCCTGAGCCTTCTCCAGCTCCTCCTTGCCGCGTTCACCGGCGGCGAGGCCGTCGGCAATCTGCTTCTGCCGGTCGGCAAGCGCCTGTTGGATCGGCGGCCAGACGAATTTCATGGTGAACCAGACGAACAGCGCGAAGCTGATCATCGGCCCCCAGAACGTGGCACCAAAGTTCACGGTTTCACCTCCGATCGAGCTGGCGGCTTAAAAGCGCCGGCGTGTGTTTACGCGCCGGCGGCGGCCTCGACAGCACCCAGGAACGGGTTGGCGAAGGTGAAGAACAGCGCGATACCAACGCCGATCATGGCGACGGCGTCGAGCAGGCCGGCGACCAGGAACATGCGAACCTGCAGCATCGGGGCCATCTCGGGCTGACGGGCGACGCCCTCGAGGAACTTGCCGCCGAGGAGGCCGAAGCCGATACCGGTGCCGATGGCGCCGCCGGCGATCAGGATGCCCACGGTCAGGGCGGTCAGCCCCTGGACGTTAGCAATGAGCTCTGCGAGTTCCATGTGATTCCTCCCGGATTCTCAGTATCGAAAGTGGGGCAGTTTAATGTTCTTCATACGCCATGGCCAGATAGACCACGGTGAGCATCATGAAGATGAAGGCCTGCAGCGGCACGACCAGGATGTGGAAGATCGCCCAGGGCGTGCCGAGCGCCCACTGGATCCACCACGGGAGCAGAGAGATCAGGATGAAGACCAGCTCTGCGGCGTAGAGGTTGCCGAACAGTCGCAGGGAGAGCGACACCGGCTTAGCGATGAACTCCACGACGTTGAGGATCAGGTTGGCCGGAGCCAGCCACGGGCCCAGGGGATGGGTGACCCAGCTCTTGAGCCAGCCACCGACACCCTGGCCCATCACGCCGTAGATGATGATCAGCGCCAGCACGCTCAGGGACAGGCCGAAGGTGAAATTCAGGTCGACACTGGGAAGGATCTTCCAGTAGTCCACCCCCACGGCCATCATGATGCTCGGCACCATGTCGATCGGCACGAGGTCCATCAGGTTGGAGAGGAAGACCCAGCAAAAGATGGTCAGCGCCAGCGGCGCGATGACCTTGCTCTTCGCGTGGAAGGTCTCCTTCACCGTCTTGTCGATGAACTCGATCATGGCTTCGACGAAGTTCTGCAGCCCACCCGGTACGCCCGGCGTGGCCTGGCGGGCGGCCAGCCAGAAGACGTAGCAGAACAACGCGCCGAGACCGAACGACATGATCAGGGTATCGATATGGAGCGTCCAGAAGCCGGTGGCCCCGGAGTCGATCGTACCCTCGGTCAGGTCCAGGCGAAGGTTGGTGAGGTGGTGCTGGATGTAGTCCGTCGCGTCGAACTCGCTGTCGGCGCTCATGGCAAACGTTGCTCCCCGGTTTGGTACCGCGCGGATGCGCTAGGTACGGAGGGCCCCCAAGAAGAAGAACCAGTAGGTGCCTAGGGCGGCTGCGTACGTTGTTATCAGCGGCAGAAAGTGCCCGCTTAACCATCGGAGCGCGATAATAAAGAGCACCGCCGTGAGAATCAACTTCACGACTTCTCCGATGTAAAAAGCCCTGAGCACTTGCCGGGGCGCCGTCCCCGGCGCCTTGGAAAAGACGTGGGCCGCGTAGTAGGCCGAGGGGACGATGGCGATCGCGGCACCGCAGGCCGCGGCGATGGCCGACCAACCACCGTCCAGGAGCCAGAGGCCAGTGGCTATGGTGCCAACGCCGGCTTGGGTCAGCAGGACGGCGATAACCACCCGTAACGCCGGGCGGCGGCTGCGCCACATGCCCTGTGGCTCGTAATCCTGATTGAGGGCTTCGCTCACTTCCACGCTTTACGCCCTACGGCATCGATAAGTGGCGGAGTCTAAACGGCGGCATCAGGGGGGTCAAATCAGGCTCCCTTACTCAACGGATACGTCCGAGGATGCCGTCGAGTTCCTCGAGGCTGCTGTAACGGATGACCAGCCGACCCTTGCCCTGGCGGCGGCTGTGCTGGATGTCCACCGGCGCCCCCAGCCGATCGGCGAGCGTATCGCGCAGTCGCTCGACATCCGGGTCGAGGCGCCGGGCATCACCGCCCTGCTCCTGTTCGCTCTCCGAGGGCGCCGCGGCGGCCTTCTGGTAGCGGCGGACCAGGGATTCCGTCTGGCGCACGGTCAGCTGATCGCGGGCTACGCGGGCGGCCGCCTCGCTCTGCGCGGTGCCCGTCAGTCCGGCCAGGGCCTTGGCGTGCCCGGCTTCGAGGCGGCCTTCGCTGACCAATCGCTGTACATCCTCATTCAGTTCGAGCAGCCGCAGCAGGTTCGTTACCGCGGTACGGGAGCGCCCCACCGCCTCGGCGGTCTTCTGATGGGAGAGGCCGAACTCGTGGATCAGCCGCTGCAGGGCACCGGCGGCCTCCAGCGGGTTGAGGTCTTCGCGCTGGAGGTTCTCGATCAGACCGACGGCAATGGCGGCCTCGTCGGGGATGTCGCGGACCAGCGCCGGCACGTGGTCGATACCGGCGCGTTGAGCGGCCCGCCAGCGGCGCTCACCTGCGACGATCTGATAGCGGCCGGCCTCGGTGGGGCGAACCACCAGCGGCTGGACGACGCCCTGGGCGCGGATGGAGTCGGCCAGCTCCTGCAGGGCCTGATCGTCAAAGTGGCGCCGCGGCTGATGGGGGCCACGCTCCAGCAGATCCACGGGCAGGTCATGAAGCTCGCCGCCATCCACCGGCTGGCCGGCGGCGACGGCACCGGGCTCGGCACCGAGCAGGGCATCCAGGCCGCGGCCGAGACCACGCTTCTTGTTCGACATACGTCTGCTCTCTCCTCGGGTTGCGTGCGGTGAGTCGATCAGGCGGAGGCGGCCGTGGCCGCCTGGCCGCTGCGGTGGCGGCGTTCCATCTCGGTGGCCAGGGCCATATACGCCAGGGCGCCGCGCGAGGCGCGATCGTAAGCAAGGGCCGGTAATCCGTGGCTGGGCGCTTCGGCGAGGCGCACGTTGCGCGGGATCATGGTGCGATAGAGCTGCGCCTCGAAGTGGGCGGCGAGCTGCTCACCGACCTGATTGGCCAGGTTATTGCGGGCGTCATACATGGTACGCAGCAGCCCGTCGATGGCGAGGCTCGGGTTGGCGCTGGCCTGGACTCCGCGGACGGTATCGAGCAGCGCAGTCAATCCCTCGAGGGCGAAGTACTCGCACTGGATCGGGATCAGAACCCCGTGAGCGGCCACCAGGGCGTTCAGGGTGAGGATATTCAGCGAGGGCGGACAGTCGATGAGGATGTAGTCGTAGTCCTCGGTGACGGCGCGGAGCTGACGACTGAGTCGCTGTTCACGTCGGTCCGCCTCCAGCAACTCGACCTCGGCGGCGGTCAGGTCTCCGTTCGCGGGCAGGACGTCAAAGCCGGCGCCCTCGATGGCATGGATCGCCTCGGAGACAGCCGCCTGCTCGGCCAAGACCTCGTAGGCGGTCGGGGCAATCGCGCGGCGATCCAGCCCCGAGCCGACGGTGGCGTTGCCCTGCGGATCCAGGTCGATGAGCAGGACGCGCTTGCGGTTGGCGGCCAGCGAGGCGGCCAGGTTGACGCAGGTGGTGGTCTTGCCGACGCCGCCCTTCTGATTGGTGATTGCGATGATCCGACCCATGACACTCTCCTGCGTTTCGGCTCCCGGCCAGGCCGGGGTCAGGGTTGAACGGGCGCGCGGCGGATGACGAGTCGGGCGCGCCCCTGACCGGCGATGGCCGGCAACTCGTGAACCTCGAGCTCCGCGGCAATTTCGCCGGGAAGCTCGGCCAACTCTTCCTCGATGCGCTCGCCCTTGAGGGCGAGCAACGCCCCGCCCGGCGCGAGCAGGCACCGTGTTCCCTCGATCAGTCTGACCAGTGGGGCAACGGCACGTGCGGTGACAACCGCAAAGGTGCGCTGGTCGAACGATTCCATGCGCGCCTGACGGACCTGGACGTGGCTCAGACCCAGTTCGGTGGCGCATTGGCGGAGGAAGCGCGTCTTCTTGCCGTTGCTGTCGATCAGGGTGACCGGCCGTTCGGGCTCCACCAGGGCCAGAGCGAGACCGGGGAACCCTGCGCCACTGCCGACATCCGCCAGGGCGCCGGGCGGGAGATGGTGCCGCACCACCAGGCTGTCGAGCAGGTGGCGATCGATGAGCGTCCCGGTATCCCGCGCAGCGGTGAGATTGTACGCGCGATTCCAGCGCATGAGCAGGGACAGGTACGCCTCGAGGCGCTGCCGGGCAGGGCCATCGAGGTCGATATCGAGCTCCTCAAGGCGCGCATTCAGGTGGTTACGCGGCATCTTCATCCTCACTGACAGCCCGCAGCCACCCGCGGCGGCGCAGATGAATGAGCAGCAGCGAGATGGCAGCAGGGGTCACGCCGGGCAGGCGTGCGGCCTGCCCCACCGTTGTTGGGCGCATACGGGTCAGCCGCTCGCGCACCTCGGTCGAGAGGCCATCGATGGCCCCATAGTCCAGGGCGTCCGGGATACGGACGCTCGAATAGCGCTGGTGGCGCTGGTTTTCCAGGTCCTGCCGTTCCACGTAGCCGTCGTAGCGCGCCTCGATCTCCAGCTGCCGCACGGCACGCTCGGTTGGCCGGTCGGTCTCCAGGGCGCCGATGAATCGGACATCGTCGTACGAGAGTTCGGGGCGGCGCAGAAGGTCGTAGAGGCTCTGATCGCGCCGAAGACGTGCGCCCAGACGCTCCTCCTGCGCAGCGGAGAGCCCCCCCGGCTGAACACGCGTCGCCTGCAGGCGCTGGCGCTCGCTCTCCAGCGCATCCCGGTAGCGCGCGAAGCCGGCCCACTGCGCCTCTCCGACCGAGCCCAGGCCGCGGCCGATCTGCGTCAAGCGGTCCTCGGCGTTGTCATCACGCAGACGCAGTCGGTGCTCGGCACGGCTGGTGAACATTCGGTACGGCTCGGTGACGCCGGTGGTGACCAGATCGTCGATCAGCACGCCGATATAAGCCTCATCCCGCGTCGGGAACCAAGGATCCTCGCCGGCGGGTACACGGGCTGCGTTGAGTCCGGCGATCAGTCCCTGGGCGGCGGCCTCCTCGTAGCCGGTGGTGCCATTGATCTGCCCAGCCAGATAGAGCCCGCCGACGGTGGCACTTTCCAGCCAAGGGGTCAGTCCGCGGGGGTCGAGATAGTCGTACTCGATGGCGTAGCCGGGGCGGGTGATTTGTGCCTGCTCGAGGCCCGGCATGCTGCGGATCAGGGCCTCCTGAACGGCAAATGGGAGCCCGGTGGAGACGCCATTGGGGTAGAGCTCAGTGGCGTGGAGCCCCTCGGGCTCGAGGAACACCTGATGGTGATCGCGATCGGCGAAACGTACCACCTTGTCCTCGATGGACGGACAGTAGCGCGGCCCAGAGGACTGGATGGCACCGCTGTACATCGGCGACTCATCGAGCGCATCACGGATGATGCGGTGGGTCTCGGGGGTCGTCCAGCTGATCAGGCAAGCCGCCTCGGGGAGCGGGCGCTCCGGCGGACAGAACGGCGAGAACAGTGGGCGCGGGTTGTCCCCGTGTTGGGCGTCTAAACGGTCAACCGCGACGCTGCGGCGGTCGATGCGCGGCGGGGTGCCGGTCTTCAGCCGCTGAACCGGCAGACCGAGATCGCGCAACGATGCCGCCAACTGATCGGCCGCCGGATCGCCGGCACGCCCCGCGCTGTGGCGGGAGGCCCCGATGTGGATCCGTCCGGCCAGGAAGGTTCCGGCCGTGATGACCACTGCTGGGGCATGGAAGCGGGCACCGCTTTCGGTCCGTACGCCGCAACAGCGATCACCCTCGATCAGCAGCTCGTCGGCAGCATCCTGAAAGAGCGCGAGGCTGGGAAGGACGTCGAGTGCCTGTCGAGCGGCACGGGCGTACGTCGGTCGGTCCGCTTGGATGCGGGTCGCACGAACCGCTGGGCCCTTGCGCTGGTTCAGCACGCGCGCGTGGATAGCCGAGGCGTCGGCAAGGCGCCCCATGACGCCGCCAAGGGCATCAATCTCACGCACCAGGTGCCCCTTACCGATCCCGCCGATGGCGGGGTTGCAGGAGAGCGCACCAATAGTCTCAAGATTGTGCGTGATCAGCAGGGTCGAACGCCCCAGACGGGCGGCCGCAGCGGCGGCCTCGGTGCCGGCATGGCCGCCGCCTATAACGATGACATCGTAGCGGTTGGTGTTCATGCGGGGATTTTGGGCCGCCGGGGCAGAACCCTCAAGGGGGATGTTCCACGTGGAACAGTGCACACCCCCCCGACTGGGCTCCCCTCCCCAAAACCGGAGTGTTCCACGTGGAACTACTTGCCGATGCAGAACCCAGAGAAGATCCGATCCAGTAGTGCTTCGTGGCTGACGCGGCCTGTAATCTCGCCCAGCGAGCTCTGCGCCCGACGCAAGGCCTCCGCGACCAGCTCTTCCTCACCGCCCCGCGTCGCTGCCCCCAGCGCCTCTTCGAGTTCTCCGGCGGCCCGATCCAGCGCATCCAAATGACGCTGCCGCGCCGCCCAGGCGTCGTCCCCAGCCTCGCCGGCCACCAGCGACTCCAGACCGTCGCGAAACGCCTCCATGCCAGCCCCGGTCCGCGCACTGACCCGCGCCACCGACACGTGCCCACCGAGTGCGCCACCCTCTTCCCACCCGGGTGCCTCCCCGGTCTCGTCGATCTTGTTCCAGACCACAACCGCCGGCCCGGGCGCCTGCGCCTCCAGCCGCTCTCGCAGCTCCCCGTCGAGCGCCCCACCGGCCTCCACAACCACTAAAAGCAGATCCGCCTCCGCTGCAGCCGCCCGTGCACGCCGGGCGCCTTCAGCCTCGATTTCGTCCTGCTCCTCGGCACGCCGTAATCCGGCCGTATCCAGCAGCTCCGCCCGCCTCGCCCCGATCACCGCCCGCTGCCGCACCACATCCCGCGTGGTGCCCGCGCGACCCGAGACAATCGCCGCCTCCTCCCCGCTCAGTCCGTTCAGCAAGCTCGATTTCCCCGCGTTCGGCGGCCCAATGAGCACCACCCGCATTCCATCGCCGAGTCGGACCCCTGCCGATGCACGCCGCCGAATCTCCTCAAGCTCCCCCAGCAAACCTCGAACCTCTCTGCCGAGCTCCGGCGGATCGGCCGGCACGTCCTCGTCGTCCGGGAAATCCAGGAAGGCTTCCACATGCGCCCGCAGCTCGAGCATGCGCTCCCCGAGCCGATCCACCCGCTGCCCGAAAGCGCCGGAAAGAGCGCGCAGCGCCGCCCGACGAGCGCTGTCCGTCTCCGCCTCGATCAAAGACGCCACCGCCTCGGCCTGCGTCAGATCCAGCCGACCATTGAGGAAGGCGCGCTCCGAGAACTCCCCGGGCCCAGCCGGACGCGCTCCCGCCGCGCAGAGCGCCCCGAGGATCGCTCCCACCGCCGCAGGGCTCCCGTGGCCCTGCAGCTCCACCACGTCCTCCCCGGTATACGACGCCGGCGCCTTGAAAACCAGAACCAGCCCTTGATCGAGCACTTCCCCGGCCGCATCCCGAAAGCGCCGCAGTGCCGCCTCCCGCGCCGCCGGCAGCGGACCGGCCACCGCTTCCGCGACCGCCAGTGCCCGCCGACCGGATACCCGAACGACAGCGACCCCGCCCTGCCCGGACGGGGTCGCCATCGCACAGATCGTGTCGGCCTGCCGGCCGTCGTCTACGCTGTGTCGGATTTCTCCACCTGACGCAGTATGTACCATTGCTGTGCGATCGACAGGATGTTGTTGGTCAGCCAGTAGAGTACCAGTCCCGCCGGGAACAGCATGAAGAAGCCGGTGAACACGAAGGGCAGGACCTGCATCACCCGCTTCTGGATCGGATCCATCGGCGGCGGGTTCAGCTTCATCTGCACCAGCATGCTCGCGCCCATCAGCAACGGCAGGATGAAGTAGGGATCGCGGCTGGACAGATCCTGGATCCAGAGCATGAACGGCGCGTGCCGCAGCTCGACACTCTCGACCAGGACCCAGTACAGGGCGATAAACACCGGGATCTGCACCAGGATCGGCAGGCAGCCGCCCAGCGGGTTGATCTTCTCCTTCTTGTAGAGCTCCATCAGCGCTTGGTTCATCTGCTGCCGATCATCCGAGTAACGCTCCCGGATCTGTTGCATCTTCGGCTGAACCTTGCGCATCTTCGCCATCGAGCGATAGCTGATCGCAGAGAGCTTATAGAAGGCGATCTTAATCAACAGCGTCAGGATCAGGATCGCCACGCCCCAGTTCTTGACCAGGTTTTCGATCTGATCCAACGCCCAGAACAGCGGGTTGGCGAGGATGGTCAGGAACCCGTAATCCACGGTCAGACGCAGGTCGTCGACCTCCAGCGCCGACCCCACCGCCGTAAGCCGGTCCTGCTCCTTCGGGCCGATGAACAGCCGGTTCGTCTTCTGCCCGCTTTCCCCCGCCTCGAGCTGCAGCCACGGCGAAGACATGCCGAGCAGGTACGTCTCCTGCGGGAGTGCCCGCGTGTAGTAACGGTACGTCTCGCCACGCTCCGGGATCATCACCCCGAGGAAGTGATGCTGGAGCATGGCCGCCCACCCGTCACGCACGTCCCGCGACAGGTCCGAGTCCTCCATGTCGCTGAAGGAGATCCGGCTAAAGCGATCCTCCTGCGTATACAGCGACCCCCCGGTGAAGCTGTGGATGTACCACGGCGTGGTGCCCGGCGGATCCGGCCGCCGACGCAGCTGGATGAACTGGAACCCGCTCCAGTCCGCCTCGGCGTTGTTCTCGACCTCGTGGCGGACATCCACCAGGTAGCTGTCCCGCCGGAAGGTGTAGACCTTGCGCACCTTGACGCCGTCTTGCTCCCAGACCAACGGAACCTCGACGGTGTCCTCACCCTCGCCGAGCTCGAACGCCTCCTGCTCCACCTCGTAGCGGGCGTCTCGGCCTGGTACAGGTCCATCGCCGCCGAGCCCCGCCTGAGCGACGAACAACGGTTCACCCTCATCGCGCAACAGCCGGTACGGCGTCGGGTCGTCCGAAGCCTTCTGGTGCTTGAGCAGATCCAGTTGCCGAATGTCACCGCCCCGGGTGCTGATCTCCGCCTCAACCAGATCGGTCCTCACCCGCACCCGCTTGGCATCCTCCTCGTCCGGATCCACGACCCCTTCCGCCATCGGGTCCCCGGCGTCGGGCTCCTCGGCCCGGGACGGTGCATCCGGTGCCTCGTCGTCGACTTCGACCTCCTGTTCCTCCACCACTGTTTCCGCGGGTTCCATCTGCTCCCGCTCCCAGGCGAAGTACAACAGCAGGCTGATCCCGGCCAGGGCGATCAGGAGGATGAGGCGTTGATTCTCCATGGGGATCTACTCTCGCGTACGGTCGGTGCGCTCCGGTACGGGGTCGAGCCCGCCCGGATGCCACGGGTGACATTTGCCCAGACGCTTCACCGCCAGCCAACCTCCGCGCCACGGACCGTGACGGGAGATCGCCTCTGCGGCGTATTCAGAACAGGTCGGGAGGAAACGGCAGCGCGGCCCCAGAAACGGGCTCACCACATACTGATAGGTTCGAATCACCCCGATCAGGAGCCATCGCATGGCCGCCCCCGCGCGTGCGCCCAGAGTTCCTCCAGCGCGCTGAAAAGGGTCGCGTTGTCCGCCTCGGCGACGGCACCGCGCACCCCAACCACAAAATCGCGGTCCGGCAGAGCCGCCTGCCGGACCCGGAAACTTTCGCGGATGATCCGCTTGACTCGGTGCCGTTGTGTGGCCCGGCGCAGTACCCGTTTGGGCACGGCCAGCCCCAGCCGCGGGCGCCCGCACCCATTTTGCCGCGCGCTGATGCGGAAGTAGCGGTTCGACGCCCGCCACTCCGGGGTTCGGAGCACTCCCTCGAACTCCGCACGCTGGAGCAGCCGTGCGGCCCGCGGGAACCTCTCGTCGACCGACAAGAGGAAGCAGGGACCCGGATCAGGCCGTCGGGGTCAGACGCTTGCGCCCCTTGGCGCGGCGGCGCTTGAGCACGAGGCGACCGCCCCGGGTGGCCATGCGGGCGCGGAACCCGTGGGTCCGCTTACGCTTGATATTACTCGGCTGATACGTGCGTTTCATGGTTCACGACTCATTCATAGAAAGGGATCGGGAGGCCGTCCTCCGGCCAGTGAGCCGCGAATCTACTTCGCCATCAAGGGCCTGTCAATTGCTACAGCGACGCACCGCGTTGCTGTGGAAAACCGGGGAAACCTGTGGATAACCTCCGGACCCCCATTTAGACTGTGTCGTCCACAACCCCCGGCCTTCCCGGCCCACCACCCGGAACAACGAGGTAGCCGTCACGATGGACGACTCGGTCTGGAGCGCGTGCCTTCAGCAGCTAGAGCGCGAGATCCCCGAGCAGCAGCTCAACACCTGGATTCGACCCCTGCAGGCGCAGCTCGAGGGCGACGCCCTGCGCCTCTATGCGCCGAACCGCTTCGTCCTCGATTGGGTGCGCGACAACTTCTCCGCGCGCATCGGCGAACTCCTCGCCGAGATCCGTCCCGGTGAAGCGCTGCGCGTGGAGCTTGAGATCGGCTCCCCGCCCACGCCGGAACAGCGCCAGGGCAGCACCGGCGGTACGGCGCAGGCGTCCACGCAGCGCAGCTCCGAACCGCGACAGCGACCCGTCGACTCCAATCTCAACCCCGGCTTCACCTTCGATTCCTTCGTCGAGGGCAAGTCGAACCAGCTTGCCCGTGCTGCCAGCATGCAGGTCGCCGACAACCCGGGCGGCGCCTACAACCCCCTCTTCCTCTACGGCGGGGTCGGTCTCGGCAAGACCCACCTGATGCACGCCGTCGGCAACGCCATCCGCACGGCCCGCCCCGAGGCCCGCGTCCTCTACCTGCACTCGGAACGCTTCGTCGCCGAGATGGTCAAGGCGCTCCAGCACAATGCGATCAACGAGTTCAAGCGCCATTATCGCAACCTGGATGCCCTGCTCATCGACGACATCCAGTTTTTCGCAGGCAAGGAGCGCTCACAGGAGGAGTTCTTCCACACCTTCAACGCCCTGCTCGAAAGTGAGCAGCAGGTGATCATGACCTGCGATCGCTACCCGAAGGAGGTCAACGGCCTCGAAGAGCGTCTGAAGTCCCGTTTCGGCTGGGGGCTCACGGTGGCCATTGAGCCACCCGAACTCGAAACCCGCGTCGCCATTCTCAAAAGCAAGGCCATCCGCGACGGCGTCGATCTCCCCGATGAAGTCGCCTTCTTTGTGGCCAAACGCCTGCGCTCGAACGTCCGCGAGCTCGAGGGCGCCCTGCGCCGCATCACCGCCAATGCGCAGTTCACCGGCCGCGCCATCGATGTCGACTTCGCCAAGGAAGCCCTGCGCGACCTCCTCGCGCTCCAGGACAAGCTAGTAACCATCGACAACATCCAGAAGACCGTGGCGGCCTACTACAAGATCCGCGTCGGCGATCTGCTCTCCAAGCGTCGCAGCCGGTCCATCACGCGGCCCCGCCACATGGCCATGGTCCTGGCTAAGGAACTGACTTCCCACTCACTGCCCGAGATCGGCGACGCCTTCGGCGGTCGCGACCACAGCACCGTCCTCCACGCCTGCCGCAACATCAAATCGCTGATCGAGGACGATGCACGCCTCGCCGAGGACTACGACAACCTGTTGAGAACCCTGAGTACTTAACCGGGGGCAAGCTGTGGAAAACCCGTGGAGGCTTTCCCGCCTCATTTTCCTCCCCAGGTTTTCCACACGTGGCACACCACTGGCACCGGTACTTGTTGTGAACTCTTTGTTCCTTCCCAGACAGTGCCTTATCAACGCTTTCCACAGGTTGACGCGGGGCCAATAACAACAACAAGCTTTCTCTTTTCCTAAGCAGTCATTACAGCCAACGAGGACGAACATGCGCTTCGAGGTCCAACGCGAACCCCTGCTCGCCGCTCTCCAGTCCATCGTCGGGGTCGTCGAGCGCCGCCAGACCCTGCCCGTTCTCGGCAATATCCGGGTCGAAGCACGCCCGGAACAGCTCCAGCTGACCGCCACCGACCTCGAGGTGGAACTCGTCGCCTACCTCGAGGCTCACACCCAAGACGAGGGTGTCATTACTCTTCCTGCGCGGAAATGGCTGGATATCTGCCGTAATCTTCCGGAAGGTGCCTCGATCAGCATCGAAACGAACCAGGATCGCGCTACGCTTCGTGCCGCCAGCAGCCGTTTTTCCCTCGCCACCCTGCCGGCCGACGAATTCCCCGAGGTAGAGTCCATCGGCCAAACCGAGTCCGTCGATATACCACGCACGGAGCTGCGCAAACTGATCGAGCGCACCCATTTCTCCATGGCGCAGCACGACGTCCGCTACTACCTCAACGGTCTGCTCCTCGAGCTCACCGGCAGCGGCGCGCGTGCGGTGGCCACCGACGGTCACCGCCTCGCCCTGGCCGAGAGCGACAGCCCGGTGAGCGTCTCCCAACCTCGGCAGGTCATCGTGCCGCGCAAAGGTGTCCAGGAGCTCTTGCGCCTGCTCGATGACGCTGATGAATCCGCCACCCTGGAATTCGGCACCAACCACGTTCGCGTCACCCTCCAATCGGTGCGCTTCACCTCCAAGCTCATCGATGGTGTCTTCCCCGACTACAATCGGGTGATCCCCCAGGACGGCGACAAGCACGTGCTGATCGACCGCCAATACCTGCGTCAGGCCCTGACCCGCGTCGCCATCCTCTCCAACGAGAAATACCGGGGCATCCGCTTTGCGGTGGAGGGCGACACCCTTCGCATCGGTTCGCACAATCCCGAACAGGAAGAGGCCGAGGAGGAAGTCAGCGTCGACTATGGCGGTGACGCCGTGGAGCTCGGTTTCAACGCGAACTACCTCCTCGACGCCCTCGGCGCCCTGGACACCGAACGCGTGCAGGTCACCCTGACCGATGCCAGCAGCAGCGGCTTGATCCGCGGGGAGGGCCTGGACAACGCCCGCTACGTCGTGATGCCGATGCGGCTCTGAGCTGAATGGAACGCCTGGAGGTCCACGGCTTCCGCAATCTGGATGAGACCCAGCTGCGGCCCCACCCTCACGTCAACGTGGTGATCGGGCCCAACGGCGCGGGCAAGACCAGCCTGCTCGAGGCAATCTACTTCCTCTCGCGGGTTCGTTCCTTCCGCACCCGGCAGAGCGATCGGTTGATCCGCTGGGGGGCGGACGAGGCGCGGGTCATCGCCGGCCGCGGCCAGGATCGCCTGGGGGTGGCCCGCTCCCCCGGCCATACCCGGCTGCGTCTCAACGGCGCCGACGCCAGCACCCGGTCGGCGCTGGCAGCCCGCCTACCGGTGCAGCTGATCAACACCGAGCACCAGCGCCTGCTGCTCGATGGACCCCGGGTCCGCCGCCAGTTCCTCGACTGGGGCACCTTCCACCTGGAGCCCGGCTACCGCGCGCTGGCGCAGCGCTACCAACACGCGCTGCGCCAGCGCAACGCCGCCCTGCGGGTTGGTGACCGCCGCAGCGAGCAAGCCTGGACCCCTGTGCTCATCCACTGCGCGACGGCCGTCGATGCCGCCCGCCACCGCTTCATCCAAGCCCTCCGCCCGACGTGGGCCGATCTGGCGCGCCAGTGGCTCGGCCTGGAGAACCTGGAGCTGCGCTACTATCGGGGCGCTGCCGCCGAAGCCGCGTGGGAGGATGTCCTCGATGAGCAGCTCGAGCGCGACCGCACCGCCGGTTTCACCCACCGCGGCCCGCACCGGGCCGACCTGCTACTCAGCCGCGAGCGCATCCCTGCCGCCGACGCCCTTTCCCGGGGCCAGCAGAAGCTGCTGGTCGTCGCATTGCTGGTCGCCGAAGTTCAGCTCTGGGCACGCCAGGGTCTGGCGCCCCTGCTCCTGATCGATGATCTGCCTGCCGAACTCGATCCGGTGCACTTGCGCACGGTGCTGCACACCGTGACCGATCAGCCGACCCAGATCTTCCTGACCGCCATCGACGGCGACGCCCTCCCGGTCAATCTGCCCCCGGGCCACTGGTACGACGTACGCGAAGGCAGCCTGTCAGCGATGGTATAATGCCGTTTTACGGCCGGACCCCCGGTCCAGACGCACCCCTTGAGAGGCTGAATCATCGATGACCACGGAGATTACGCCGCAGTACGACTCCGAGAGCATTCAGGTGCTGCGCGGGCTCGATGCCGTCCGCAAGCGCCCGGGCATGTACATCGGCGATACGGACGACGGCACGGGCCTCCACCACATGGTCTTCGAGGTCCTCGACAACTCCATCGACGAGGCCCTCGCCGGACACTGCTCCGAGATCACCGTCACCCTCCACGCGGATCATTCCGTCACCGTGACCGACAACGGTCGCGGCATCCCGGTGGACACCCATGCTGAGGAGGGCGTCCCCGCGGCGCAGGTCATCATGACCGTGTTGCACGCCGGGGGTAAGTTCGATGACAACAGCTACAAGGTCTCCGGCGGCCTGCACGGCGTCGGTGTCTCGGTGGTGAACGCCCTCTCCGAGCGCCTGCGGCTGGTCATCGAGCGCGATGGCAAGGTCCACGTGCAGGAGTATGCCGACGGTGCTCCGGTCACCTCGCTCAAGGTCGTCGGGGAGACCGAGCAGACCGGTACGCGCATCACCTTCAAGCCCTCTGAGGCCGTCTTCACCGAGGTCCAGTACAACTACGACATCCTCGCCAAGCGCTTCCGGGAGCTCTCCTTCCTCAATCCCGGGGTGCGCATCGTCCTCAAGGACGAGCGGACCGAGAAAGAGGACGTCTTCGAGTACACCGGCGGCATCCGCGCCTTCGTGGAGCACCTCAACCGCAACAAGACCCCGCTGCACCCGACGGTGTTCTACGTCACCGCCTGGCGAGACGGCGTCGGCGTGGATGTGGCGATGCAGTGGAACGACTCCTACCAGGAGAATATCTTCTGTTTCACCAACAACATTCCGCAGCGCGACGGCGGCACCCACCTGGCCGGCTTCCGCGGGGCGTTGACTCGTACGGTGAACGGTTACCTGGAGACCGAGGGCTACCTGAAGAAGCTCAAGTCCACTCCGAGCGGCGAGGATGTCCGCGAGGGGCTGACCGCCGTGGTCTCGGTCAAGGCGCCGGATCCCAAGTTCTCCTCGCAGACCAAGGACAAGCTCGTCTCCTCCGAGGTGAAGGGGATTGTCGAATCCCTGCTCTCGGAGTCGCTGCAGACCTTCCTCGCCGAGCACCCGCCGGAGGCTCGCGCCATCGCCGAGCGGGTCATCCAGGCCAGCCGCGCCCGCGAAGCGGCGCGCAAGGCCCGCGAGATGACCCGGCGCAAGGACGCCCTGGACATCGCCGGTCTGCCCGGCAAGCTCGCCGACTGCCAGGAGCGCGACCCGGCCAAGTCGGAGATCTATCTAGTGGAGGGCGACTCCGCCGGCGGCTCTGCCAAACAGGGACGGGACCGGCGCACCCAGGCGATCCTGCCGCTCAAGGGCAAGATCCTCAACGTGGAGAAGGCGCGTTTTGACAAGATGCTCTCCTCCGCCGAGGTGGGCACCCTGATCACCGCGCTCGGCTGTGGCATCGGCCGTGATGACTTTGATCCGGATAAGCTGCGCTACCATCGGATCATCATCATGACCGACGCCGACGTGGACGGCTCGCACATCCGCACCCTGCTGCTGACCTTCTTCTATCGGCAGATGCGTGAGTTGGTCGAACGCGGCAACGTCTACATCGCCCAACCCCCGCTGTACAAGATCAAGCGGGGTAAGCAGGAACACTACGTCAAGGATGAGCGCGAGCTGACCGATTACCTGCTGGAGCTGGCCCTTGACGGCGCCGCCCTCCACCCCGGCGGTGGTGCCCCGCCGATCACCGGCGAGGCCCTGGGTCGGCTGGCCCGTCGTTACTATGAGGCGATGGAGCTGATCGAGCACGTCTCACGGCGCTGGGATCCGGCCATCCTCGAGCAGATGACCACCCTGGCCCCGCGCGGCGAGGACGACATCACCGATGCCGCGGCCATGCAGGCGTGGTTCGAACAGCTGGTCGAGCGGGTGGAAGCCGCCACCGATGCCAGCATGCGTTACCGCGTGACGGTCCAGCGCGGCCCCGACGGGGGCTTCCAGGAAGCCGTCGTTACCCGGCGTCGCCACGGCCTGGATCAGGAGTACCGTTTTAACCCGCAGTTCTTCCTCTCGGCGGAGTACGAGACGCTGAAGGCCCTCGCCTCGCTGCTCGACGGTCTCCTGCACGAAGGCGCCGAGGTGCTCCGTGGCGAGCGGCGGAGACCGGTCGCCAGCCTCCGCGAGGCGGTGGATTGGCTCATGGAGGAGGCCAAGCGCGGGCAGACCATTCAGCGCTACAAGGGTCTGGGCGAGATGAATCCGGATCAGCTCTGGGAGACCACCATGAATCCGGAGACCCGCCGCCTCCTGCGGGTGACCATCGACGACGCGGTGGCCGCCGACGAGATCTTCACCACGCTGATGGGGGATCACGTGGAGCCGCGGCGCGACTTCATCGAGCGCAACGCACTGGCGGTCTCCAACCTCGACGTCTAATACCGCGGTCGCTCCCGGCGACCACGGCGGGGCGGCCGCGCCGGGGCGTTGCCGCCCCCGGCGCGGTTATCCGTCCGGGGGCCGGCCCTCCAGCTCCACCATCTGCCGCTCGATCCAGGCCTCGACCTCCGCGGTGATTTCCTCGGCGCTGCGGCCCTGGGTGGCCACAGGGGGACCGATGACAACCTCGATCCGCCCGCTGCGCCGCAGCGGGCTGTTACGGCCCCAGAACGAGCCGGCATTGTGCGCCACCGGCACCACCGGGACCCCGGCCCGGATGGCCAGCTCGGCACCGCCACTGCGGTAGCGGCCCTTCTGCCCTGGCGGGATCCGGGTTCCTTCCGGGAAGATAATGACCCAGCGCCCGCGCCGCAGCCGATCCGTGCCCTGTTCGATCACCTGTTGCCGTGCGGTGCCGCGGGCTTGGCGGTCGATGGCGATCGGCTCGAGCAGCCGCAGTCCCCAGCCGAAGAATGGGATGCGCAGCAATGACTCCTTGAGCACCCACGTCTGCGGCGAGAACCACTTCAGTAGGGCTAGCGTCTCCCACGCCGATTGGTGCTTGGCCATGACCACCGCGGCTCCCTCGGGGCGGTTCTCCAGTCCCTGCACCCGATAATCGAGGCTGCACAACCAGCGCGCCGACTCGATGACCACCAGCCCCCAGGCGCTAAGAAAGCGGTAGCGCGACCAGTAGCCGAGGGGATACGTAAGCAGCCCCAGCACGGTCCAGATCGGGGCGGTGACAGCCATCAAGGCCAGGTGTAGGCTGCTGCCCAGCCACTCGCGTGGAGTGCCGCCCTTGATTGTCATGGTTCCTCCTCCTCGAGCAGACGCGCCGCCGCTGCGGCCAGGTCGGCGTGGATCTCCGTCCCCGGCGGCAGCCCGCCCCGCGCCAACGTTTCCTCGCCCTTGCCGGTGCGTACCAAGATCGGTCGTGCGCCGACCGCGGCGGCGGCCTCCAGGTCCCGCGCCGAGTCGCCGATCACGGGTACGCCCTCGAGCCGCTCCTCCAGCCGTTCGGCCAGTTCGCGGTACAGTCCGGGGGCCGGCTTGCGACAGGTACACCCGTCCCCAGGACCGTGCGGGCAGTACGCCAGCGCATCGATACAGCCGCCGGCTGCAGAGACGGCCTGCTCGAGCTTAGCGTGGATGGCTTCCAGGGTCGCTGCGTCGAACAGTCCCCGGGCCAGACCGGACTGGTTCGTAGCGATGGCCACCCGCCAGCCGGCCCGGCTGAGCCGGGCCATGGCCTCGATGCTGCCGGGGATCGGTACCCACTCCTGCGGGGTCCGGATGAAGGCCTCGGAGTCGCGATTGATGACACCGTCCCGATCCAGGATGAGCCACGGCATAACGGCGGCTTCAGCCCGGCAGGTGGGAGAGGTCGGCCACCGCGCGGAAGGCGTGCCGGACGGCCCCGAGGAGCTCCAGCCGGCGCTGGCGCACCGCTTCGTCGTCGGCCATCACCATGACATCAGTGAAGAATCGGTCGACGGGCTCGTGCAGGCCTGCCAGAGCGGTGAGCGCTGCGCCGTAATCGGCCGCTTCGATGCATGGATGAGCCTCCGCCCACGCCCCCCGCAGGGCCTCGGCCAGTGCCTGTTCGGCCGGCTCATCGCCGGCGGCCACGGCCTCCGGCCGCGTTTGAGGATCGAGTCCGGCACGGCGCAGGATATTGCCGATGCGCTTGTTCGCCTCGCCCAGGGTCTGTGCTTCGGCGCGCTCGCGGAACGCCGAACAGGCCGCCAGGCGGCGGTGGAAATCCAGAGGCGAAGCCGGTTCGACGGCGGCCACCGCCTCGAACACCTCGGCGGCGTAGCCCCGCTCGGCGTAGTAGCCCCGGAGCCGCTCGTGACAGAAGCCAGCGACCTGTTCGGCGATGCCGTCGGTCGCCACCCCGCACTCGTCGGCGATCATCCCGGCGGCGGTGTCCAGCAGCTCGCGCAGCGAGAGGTCATGGCCGCCCTCGATCAGGCAGCGGAGCAGGCCGATGGCCGCCCGGCGCAAGCCGAAGGGATCTTTGTCCGCCGAGGGCGGGCCGTCGGCGGCGAAGATGCCGACTAGGGTATCGATGCGGTCGGCGATGCTGACAGCCTGCCCCTCCGGCGTGTGAGGCAGGGCATCACCGGCAAAGGCCGGCCGATAGTGGGCGCCGATGGCCGCCGCCACGGCCTCGCCCTCGCCGTCGGCCCGCGCGTAGTGGCCACCCATGATCCCCTGCAGCTCAGGGAACTCGTCGACCATCTCGGTGACGAGATCGCACTTGGCCAGCAGCCCGGCGCGGCCTGCCGCATCGGCATCCGCACCGATCTGCCCGGTGACCCGCTCCGCCAGACGGCTGATTCGCTCGCTGCGTGCGCGCAGATCGCCCAGGCGGCGGTGGAAGACTACGTGCTGCAGCTGCTCGAGCCGCTCGCCCAGGGGCAGGCGCCGGTCCTGCCGCCAGAAGAACTCGGCGTCCGCCAGGCGGGGCCGGATCACCCGTTCATTGCCGTGGCGGACCTGCTGCGGGTCGCGGCTGTCGATGTTGGCCACCGTGATGAAGCTTGCCAGCAGTCGGCCCTCGGCACCGCGCACCGGGAAGCAGCGTTGGTGTCCCTGCATGCTGGAGATGAGGGCCTCTTCGGGCATCGCCAAGAAGCGTTGGTCGAAGTCGCCGGAGAGTGCCACCGGCCACTCCACAAGGCCCGTCACCTCGTCGAGTAGCGCCTCGTCACCCACCGGTGTGCCGCCGGCACGCTCGGCCTCCTGGCGCACACCCGCCTCGACGCGACGCCGACGATCGGCGAAGTCCGCCACGACCCGTCCTTCCTCCTCGAGCAATTGCTCGTAGACGCCGGGCTCGGGGAGGTCGATCCCGCTGCGACCCCGGCCGTGGAAGCGGTGGCCATATGTGGTCCGCCCGGTGGGAATGCCGAGAATGCTACCGGGGATCACCGCCTCGCCGAGCAGCGCCACCGTCCAGTGGATGGGCCGTACGAACTCGACCTCGCCGCTGCCCCAGCGCATGCGCTTGGGAATCGGCAGTCTTCCGAGCGCGGTCTCCACCAGCCCGGGGATGATCGCCTCGGCGGCCTCGCCCGGTTGGACCCCGCGCCAGACCAGCCGTGGGCCCTTGTCGGTGTCAACGCTCTCCAGGTCTTCGACGCTGACGCCGCAGGAGCGCGCAAACCCCTCTGCAGCCTTGGTGGGATTGCCATCGGCATCTTGGGCGGCGTCAAGCCGGGGCCCGAGCCGCTCGATCCGTTCGTCGGCCTGGCGGGTGTCCACGGCCTCAATGCGCACCGCCAGTCGCCGCGGGGTGGCGAACGCCTGCACCCCCTGCGGCTGCAGGCGCTGCTCCTCCAGGGCGCCGGCGAGGTCATCCCGGAAGGCGGTCATCAGCCGCTGCAGGGCCTTCGGCGGCAGTTCCTCGGTACCGATTTCGATGAGCAGGGGGCGGCGTTCAGCCATGGGTGGACTCCTTATCCTGCAGCAGCGGAAAGCCAAGCTCCTCGCGCGACTGGTAGTAGCCCTGCGCCACGGTGCGGGCCAGATTGCGCACCCGCAGGATGTAGCCCTGGCGCTCGGTGACCGAGATGGCGCCCCGTGCGTCGAGCAGGTTGAAGGTGTGCGAGGCCTTCAGGACCTGCTCGTAGGCCGGCAGCGGCAGCCCTACCTCGACCAGGCGTTGGCACTCCTGTTCCTGGTGCCGAAAGGCCTCGAGCAGCGCCTCCACGGGGGCCTGCTCGAAGTTGTATGCCGACTGCTCGCGCTCGTTCTGCAGGAAGACGTCGCCGTAGGTGACCGGCCCCGCATCGGTGTGCGTCCAAATCAGGTCGTAGACGCTCTCCACGTTCTGCAGATACATGGCGATGCGCTCGAGCCCGTAGGTGATCTCGCCCATCACTGGCCGGCAGTCGAGTCCGCCCACCTGTTGGAAATAGGTGAACTGGGTGATCTCCATGCCGTTGAGCCAGACCTCCCAGCCCAGGCCCCAGGCCCCGAGGGTCGGTGACTCCCAGTCGTCCTCGACGAAGCGGATGTCGTGGATCTGCGGGTCGATGCCGAGCTGCTCCAGCGAGCCGAGGTAGCGCTCCTGAAAATCCGCCGGCGACGGCTTAAGAACCACCTGGAACTGATAGTAATGCTGCAGGCGGTTGGGGTTGTCACCGTAGCGCCCGTCCGTAGGCCGGCGTGACGGCTGGACGTAGGCGGCGTGCCAGGGCTCGGGGCCCATGGCGCGCAGGAAGGTCGCCGGGTGGAAGGTCCCCGCGCCCACTTCCATATCCAGTGGCTGCAGCACCACGCAGCCCTGTCGGGCCCAGTACTGCTGCAGGTTGAGGATGAGTTCCTGAAAATCCCGCGGTAGCTCGGCCAAGCTCGCCTCCGTTGATCCCGTCGGCTCAGTGCGCAGTAGCGGCGCAGTATAGCGATCCGGTCCGGGCACTTGCACGGGCTCAACGACCGTTTTGGTAGAATTCTCCCTCCACTCCGATACAGTTGCGTGTCATGCCCGAGCAACCGAAAGCCGTCGCGCTCATCTCCGGGGGTCTCGATTCCATGCTGGCCGCCCGCGTGGTCCAGGACCAGGGTGTCCACGTGGAGGGGATCAATTTCTACACCGGCTTCTGCGTCGAGGGCCACACCCACGCCATTCGCAGCAAGGATCAGCAACGGCCCAAGCGCAACAACGCCCTGTGGGTGGCCGAGCAGCTGGGTATGCCGCTACACATCGTCGATGTCATCGAGGAGTACAAGGAGGTCCTCACCAACCCCCGCTACGGCTACGGCGCTAATCTCAATCCTTGCCTGGACTGCAAGGTGTTCATGGTGCGTAAGGCCCGCGAGTGGATCGAGGCCAACGGCTTCGATTTCATCGTCACCGGCGAGGTGATCGGCCAGCGGCCCAAGTCCCAGACCCGGGACAAGCTGCCGGTGATCACCCGGGATGCCGAGGTCGAGGACCTGCTCCTGCGTCCGCTCTCGGCGAAGCTTCTGGAGCCGACGCGGCCCGAGCGCGAGGGCTGGGTGGATCGTGAGCGCCTCCACGACCTGCATGGCCGCTCGCGCAAGCCCCAGTTCGCGCTGGCGCGCAGCCTGGGCATCGAGGCCTGGGCGCAGCCCGCCGGCGGCTGCTGTTTTCTGACCGATGCCAGCTACTCGGCCAAGCTGGCCGATCTTTGGCAGGCGCGCGGTTCCCGTGAGTACGACCTGGACGACATCATGCTACTCAAGGTGGGCCGTCATCTGCGCCCGCGCGAGCACTTCAAGCTCATCATCGCCCGTGAGGCCGGTGAGACCCGCTTTCTGCAGGGCTACAAGCGCCGCTATCCGCACCTGCGCACGATCAGCCACGGCGGTCCGGTGGCGTTGATCGACGGCACCTGGGACGAGCACGACCTGGAGCTGGCGGCACGGTTGGTGGCTCGTTACTCTTCCGGGCGGAATGCCGAACGAGTCGATCTGGAACTCGAGGATACCGAGGGCAACGTGCAATCGCTCGCCGTGCCTCCGATGGCGCCGGAGAATGTTCCCGACGCGTGGTACGTGGGAGGCGATCATGGCGACGGATAACGAGCTCGACTGCCGCCATCTGCTTTGCCCGCTGCCGGTGATCCGCACCCAGGCCCAGGTGGCACGATTGGTCGCCGGCGATGAGCTGGAGGTGGTGGTCACCGACCCTGGTGCCCTCGAGGACATCCCGGCCTGGTGCCGGGTCCACGGTCATGAGGTCATCGCCACCGAGCCCAGCGGCGATGAGCACCGGATCCGCATCCGGGTCGGTGGGGCGTGAAGCCCATGCCGGCCGTAGCACCACGCCACAGGTGCGTCGGGGCGCGAAATGCCCCACAATAAGGCGCGGCTGCGGGGTTGATGCACCCTCCGGGCGCACGCCCCGCCCCATTGTTTCCCACGCAGAGGCTGTGAGCTTATGGCGCGTACCGGAGAAGATGTCCTCAAGCTGATCGAGGACGAAGACGTCAAATTCGTCGACCTTCGCTTTACCGACACTCGCGGCAAGGAGATGCACGTGACCTTGCCCGCCTCCCAGGTCGACGAGGATCTGTTCGAGCACGGCTCCATGTTCGACGGCTCCTCGATCCAGGGCTGGAAGGGGATCCAGGAGTCGGACATGATCATGCTCCCTGATCCCGACTCCGCGACCCTCGACCCCTTCTACGATGAGCCCACCCTGAACCTGGTCTGCGACATCCTCGAGCCGAGCACCTTGCAGGGCTACGACCGCGATCCGCGCTCGGTGGCCCGGCGCGCCGAGGCGTATTTGGCCTCCACCGGTTTGGGGGACACCGCGCTGTTCGGTCCCGAGCCGGAGTTCTTTGTCTTCGACGATGTCCGCTGGGGCGCCGACATGAGCGGCACCTTCTACAAGATTGACTCGGAGGAAGCCGGTTGGAACTCCGAGCGGGTCTACAAGGATGGCAACATCGGCCACCGCCCCGGCGTGAAGGGCGGTTACTTCCCGGTCCCGCCGGTGGACTCGCTGCACGACATCCGCGCTGCCATGTGCCAGGCCATGGAAGAGATGGGCCTGGAGCCGGAGGTCCACCACCACGAGGTGGCCACCGCCGGGCAGTGCGAGATCGGTGTCGCCGCCCGCACCCTGGTCAAGAAGGCCGACGAGCTGCAGACGCTCAAGTACTGCGTGCACAACGTTGCCCACGCCTACGGCAAGACCGCCACCTTCATGCCCAAGCCCCTGGTGGGTGACAACGGCAGCGGTATGCACGTCCACCAGTCGATTTCCAAGGGCGGTAACAACATCTTCGCCGGCGACCAGTACGGCGGTCTCTCTGAGGAGGCGCTTTACTACATCGGCGGGATCATCAAGCACGCCAAGGCGATCAATGCCTTCGCCAACGCTTCGACCAACAGCTACAAACGCCTGGTGCCGGGCTTCGAGGCGCCGGTGCTGCTCGCCTACTCGGCGCGCAACCGCTCCGCTTCGGTGCGGGTGCCCTACGTGGCCAACCCCAAGGCGCGGCGTATCGAGGTACGCTTCCCGGATCCCACCGGTAACCCGTACCTGACCTTCGCCGCCATGCTGATGGCCGGTCTCGACGGCATCCGCAACAAGATCCACCCCGGCGAGGCGATGGACAAGGACCTCTACGACCTGCCGCCGGAGGAGGAGAAGGAGATCCCCAAGGTCGCCTTCCAGCTCGACGAGGCGCTGGAGGCGCTGGACAACGATCGGGAGTTCCTCAAGCAGGGCGGGGTCTTCTCCGACGACCTGATCGACGCCTACATCGACCTCAAGATGGACGACGTCACCCGTCTGCGCATGACCACCCATCCGGTGGAGTTCGACATGTACTACAGCGTCTGAGCCCTTCGGGCGGATGCTGCATCCATGGGGCGGGGCCGGATGGCTGCCGCCCTTTTTTATTGCATTGCACCAGGATGGTGCAATGGTTGCCTGATCATGGGCGCATCCGCACCGGGTCCACGCGGGACCGTCGGGGTGGCCCGGCCTTTGCACAGGGATGGACATGGACGAACAAGAGCGCGACCACTCGCAGATCCTCGAGGAACTGACGACCGCCGTGCTGTTGGTGGATGATCAGGTGCGCATCCTCCACGTTAACCACGCCGCCGAGACGTTGTTCCGGGTTAGCAGTCGGCAGGTGCTGGGCCAGCCCCTTGCCTCGGCCCTGCGCGGTGCGGAGCTGCTCGAGGGACTCATCCGCCAGACCCAGCGCACTGGCGGTGCCTACACCCAGCGCGAGCGCCGCCTGCCAGTGCGCGACGATCACCCGGTGACCGTCGACTGCACCATCACGCCGCTGTCGGCGCATCGGGTGCTCATCGAGATCGCCGAGGTTGACCGGCACGCCCGGATCACGCGCGAGCAGCACCTGCTGTCGCAGAATCGAGCCGTGCAAGAGCTCATACGTGGGCTGGCGCACGAGATCAAGAATCCGCTCGGTGGCCTGCGCGGCGCGGCGCAGCTGCTCGAGGCGGAGCTGCCCGAGCGCGATCAGCGCGAGTATACGCAGGTGATCATCCGCGAGGCCGACCGCCTGCAGCAGCTGGTTGATGCCCTGCTCGGCCCCAATGCGCCGGCGCGGGCGGAGTGGGTGAACATCCACGAGGTCCTCGAGCGCGTCCGTTCCCTGGTCATCGCCGAGGACGCCGAGAATCGCGAGGATGGTGGCCCGATTGTGCTTGAGCGCGACTACGATCCCAGCATCCCGCCGGTCAGCGCCGAGCACAACCATCTGGTCCAGGCGGTGCTCAACCTGGTGCGCAACGCCCGTCAGGCTGCCGGCCCGGGTGGCACCATCACCCTGCGCACGCGCACACAGCGCCAGTTCACCATCGCCGACAAGCCCCACCGCCTGGTGGCCCGCATCGACATCATCGACGACGGACCGGGGATTCCCCTGGATCAGCAGGAGCAGATCTTCTATCCGATGGTCACCTCGCGCCCCGAGGGCACGGGCCTGGGCCTGCCCATCGCCCAGAGCTTGATCAGTCGCCTCGGTGGTCTGATCGAGTGCGTTAGCGAGCCGGGGCGTACGGTGTTCACCATCTGGCTGCCCATGGAGACGGAAAATGACTGAGGCCGAATCGCAGGTATGGGTGGTGGACGACGACCGTTCCATCCGCTGGGTGCTGGAGAAGGCGCTGCGCCGCGCCGGCTTTGGGGTCCACACCTTCGAGAGCGGCGACGCGGCGCTGGAGGCGCTGTACCGGGAAGAGCCCGACGTGCTGATCACCGACCTGCGCATGCCCGGAATCGGCGGTCACGATCTGCTGCAGCGGGTACAGAGCACCTCGCCGCAGCTGCCGGTGATCGTGATTACCGCCTACTCGGACCTGGATGCGGCGGTCAGCTCCTACGAGGGCGGCGCCTTTGAGTATCTGCCCAAGCCGTTCGACGTGGACGAGGCGGTGGATCTGGCTGGCCGCGCTGTGGCGAGTCGGCGCAGGGGTTCGGCCGCGGAAGCCAGTACCGAGGGCTCGGCCGACATCCTCGGCGAGGCGCCGGCGATGCAGGAGGTCTTCCGGGCCATCGGCCGGCTGTCCCGCTCAAGCGTGACCGTACTGCTCACCGGTGAATCGGGCAGCGGCAAGGAGTTGGTGGCGCGTGCGCTGCACCGGCACAGTCCGCGCGCCGGCGGGCCCTTCGTGGCCCTGAACATGGCCGCGATCCCCCACGACCTGATGGAGTCGGAACTCTTCGGTCATGAGAAGGGCGCGTTCACCGGGGCGCAGCAGACCCGGCGCGGACGCTTCGAGCAGGCCGATGGCGGCACCCTGTTCCTCGACGAGATCGGCGACATGCCGGCTGACCTGCAGACCCGCCTGCTGCGGGTGCTTGCCGACGGGGAGTTCTATCGGGTGGGCGCCCACACTGCGATGAAGGTGGACGTGCGCATCATCGCGGCCACCCACCAGGATCTGGAGCAGCGCGTGGCCGAGGGGCGTTTCCGCGAGGATCTCTACCACCGCCTGAACGTAATCCGCATCCAGCTGCCGCCGCTGCGCGAGCGGCGCGAGGACATTCCTGCGCTGGCGCGGCGTTTCCTGGCGGCCGCTGCGCGCGAACTCAACGTTGATCCGAAGGCGCTGCATCCGGACGTCGAGCGCGAGCTGATGCAGCTCGATTGGCCGGGCAACGTCCGGCAGCTGGAGAATACCTGCCGCTGGCTGACGGTGATGGCCAGCGGCCAGGAGATCGTCCCTGAGGACTTGCCGGCGGACCTGCGCGGGGCGCGCAGCACTGGCGGTGGTGACGGCGGGGCGGCGGATGGCGGGGACTGGGAGACAGCGCTGGCCCGCTGGGCCGAGCAGGCCCTGGACGGTGGCGGGGATCACCTGCTCGACGAGGCCCTGCCGCGCTTCGAGCGCGCCCTGATCCGTGCCGCGCTGAGCCGCAGCGGCGGCCACCGTCAGGAAGCGGCGCGCCTGCTCGGCTGGGGGCGGAATACGCTGACGCGCAAGATCAAGGAACTCGGCATGGACTGACTCGGCGGTGGCCGCTCAGTCATCGAACTCCGCCTTGGGCGTTCGTTCCATGAGTTCGCGTACGGCCTGCTCAAGCGGGGTATCCCCGCCGACGACCCGGTAGACCATGTTGCAGATCGGCATCTCCACCCCGTGCCGTGCCGCCAGGGTGTGCAGCTCGGCGGCGGTGCGTGCGCCTTCGACGGTGCTACCCACCGAGGCCAGCGCACGATCCACGTCGGCTCCCTGCCCCAGGGCGAAGCCGAAGCGCCGGTTGCGCGACTGATCGTCGGTGCAGGTCAGCAGCAGATCCCCCATCCCGGCCAGACCGATGAGCGTCTGTGGATCGGCGCCGAGGGCGGCGCCCAGGCGCGAGATCTCGGCCAGCCCCCGGGTGACGAGCGCGGCGCGGGCGTTGGCGCCGAGCCCGAGTCCGTCGCTGACGCCGGTCGCCACGGCGAGCACGTTCTTCACCGCCCCGCCGAGCTCGACGCCGATCATGTCGGTGCTCGAGTAAGGCCGGAAGCGGTCGTTGTGGAAGGCGTGGACGACCTCGGCGGCCAGGTCCGAATCGGTGGCCGCTACGGTGATCGCGGTGGGCAGGCCGCGTCCAACCTCGGCGGCAAAGCTCGGCCCGGAGATGACCGCCATAGCGGGGGTCGGGTCGAGGACGCCCTCGACGACGCCGTGCAGGAAGCCGCCGGACTCCGATTCGAGCCCCTTGGTGGCCCAGACCACCTTGCCGGGGCGATAGGGCGCAAGGCGCTCGATCAGGCCGCGGAAGGCGCTGCTGGGGACGGCGATCAGCAGCCACTCGGTACCGGCGAGGGCCGTGTCCAGATCGGCCGTAGCAGCGAGGCTCTGCGGCAGCGGACAGTCGGGGAGATGGCGGCGGTTGACCCGCTCGGCGTTGATCGCCGCGGCGTGCTCGGCGTCGCGGGTCCAAAGCTGAACCGCGTGGCCATTGCGACCCAGCACCGAGGCCAGGGCGGTGCCCCAGGCCCCGGCGCCCAGTACCGCGATGGTCGCCACGGCGTTACGCCCTCCCCCCGTCCTGCTCGCCGGCCGGGGCGCTGTCGGCGTTGCCCTGCTCACGGCGCTGCTTCTGCTGCTGGTAGAGCGACTCGAAATTGACCGGGGCCAGAAGCAGCTGCGGGAATCCGCCCTTGACCACCAGGTCGTTGATCGCCTCTCGCGCGAAGGGGAAGAGCTGCGCGGGGCAGTAGGCACCGAGCACCCGCTCCATATCGGCCTCAGGGAAGCCCTCGAGGCGAAACACCCCGCCCTGCTTGACCTCGCAGAGGTAGGCGGTGCGCTCGTTGTTGCGCGCGGTCACGGTGACGGTCAGGACCACGTCGTAGGTGTTTTCGCCCAGTGGCTGGTGGCGGGTGCCCAGCTCCACGTCCAGCTGCGGTTTCCACTCGTCGCGGAAGGCCTCCGGGGCGCTCGGCGCCTCGAAGGAGACATCGCGCAGGTACATCTTGGCGATCTGGAAGCGCTGCCGCTGACCCGCGTCGGTGGCGCCGGTGCTGCCGTTGCCGTTGTTCTCTGCCATCGTCCCTTACCCCTTCTTGACGTTCTCCATCGGGTACCCGCTGCCCTGCCAGGCCCGCAGCCCGTGCTTGAGCCGGTAGACGCGGGAGAACCCGGCCTTGCGCAGCTTGCGTCCGACCCGTGCCGCCTGCGGCCCCTGATCATCGTAGACGATCAGCGGCGGATCACCGTCGGCCTCTTTGCGCAGCTTGTCGATCAGCTGATCGAACTCGGCCTCGGGCAGGCTAAAGGCGCCAGGCAGGTGCCCGCCGTCGAACTCCTTGCGCGGGCGCATGTCGATGAACCGGGCCGACTCACGGTTGTACATTCGCGTGGCGGTCTCGGCGTCGATCATCTTTACGCCGCTGTACCAGTGGAAGAGCTCTCCGCCGATCCACCAGCCGAGGATCAGCACGAAGGCCAGCACCAGGCCCCAATTGTTTTGTGCGAATTCGAGGAATTCCTGCATGGACGCTGCCGTGCCTCTGTCACCGGGATCAAGGCGGGGATGATACCAGCCGTCCGCGGTGCCTGCAGGTCCGGACGGCGTGATCGCGCTACCATGGGCGATCCGTGGTAAGGCAGTGGAGAAGGGCATGGCCGCAAGGCGACCGCGCACAGGTCTGGCGATGGGTGTCGTACTGATGGCGCTCGCCGGTGCGTCGTCGGCGGATTACGAAAGCGAGCGCGAGCAGCTCGAGGCCCTGCGCGACGATCTCGAGACGATCCAGGAGCAGCTTGCGGCGGATCGGGCCGCGCGCGACGAGGTCGAGGAGGAGCTGTCGCGGCTGGAGCGGGCGGTCTCGGAGGCGGCCCGCGAGTTGGAACGCCTGCGTGAGGAGCGCGCCCATGCCCGCGAGCGGGTGGCGGAGCTGCGCGAGGACTACGAGGCGGAGGCCGAGCGCCTCGGCCGCCACCGCGAGACCCTCGCCGGGCAGATCGTTGCTGCCTATGTCAGTGGTGGCGACGATCCCCTGCGCCTGCTGCTCAACCAGCAGGACCCGGCCGCAGTCCAGCGTCTGCTGGTCTACCACGACTACTTCAACGAGGCGCGGGCCGGGCACATCGAGGCGGCCATGGCGGAACTGCAGAGTCTGGCGGCCCTGCGCGAGGAGCTCCGCACCGAACTGACCGAGCTTGAACGCCTGGAGCAGGCGACGCGCGAGGAGCGCCAGGCCCTGGCCGAGCAACGCGCCGAGCGCGATGCCCGGCGCGAGCAGCTGGAGGCGCGCATCGCCGAGCGGGGGGCCGAGGCGGAGTCCCTGGAGGCCGAGGTGGCCGAGCAGGAGGCGCTCCTTGAGGATCTGCGCCAACGCCTTGCCGACGTGCCGGAAGAGGCTGCCGAGGTGGAGGCCTTCAGCGAGGCGCAGGGGCGGCTGCCGTGGCCGGTGGAGGGCGAGGTGGCCGAGGCGTTCGGCGAGGCCCGGGCTGGTGGTCTGCAGCGCACCGGCGTCGTGATCGCCGCCGATACGGGCGATGAGGTCCACGCCGTGGCGCCGGGCCGGGTGGTCTTCAGTGATTGGTTGCGTGGCCACGGGCTGCTGGCCATTATTGATCACGGCGATGGCTATCTGACGCTCTACGGCCATACAGAATCGCTCTATGTGGACGTCGGCGAGTGGGTCGAGGCCGGTGACCTGGTCGCCACCGTGGGCAACAGCGGCAGCCGTCGGGATCCGGGGCTCTACTTCGAGATCCGCGAGGGGGCCGAGCCGCGCAATCCGCTGAGCTGGCTACGCTGAGTCCGCCGGCCCGATGAAGGAGCTGCAATGCAATCCTGGAGCCTGACCCTGGCCGCTGCCCTGCTCGCGCTGTGTATCGGCGGTGCCGCCGCCGCGCCGCCGGCGGAGGTCGATGACGACCTGCCCATGGCCGAGCTGGAGCTGCTTACCGAGGTCTACAGCCGGATCAAGCGCGACTACGTCGACGAAGTGGAGGATGCGGATCTATTCCGCGCCGCCATCCGCGGCATGCTCTCCGAGCTCGATGCCCACTCGAGCTACCTCGACGAGCGCGAACTCGAGCAGCTTCGCGAGGGTACCCGTGGGGAGTTTGGTGGTGTCGGGCTGGAACTCAGCCGGCAGGATGGCGAGATCCGCGTGGTCGCCCCCATCGACGACACGCCGGCAACTCGGGCCGGCCTGCAGGCTGGTGACGTGCTGCTGCGCATCGACGGTGAGCCCGTGCGTGGCAACAGCCTCAACGATGTGGTGCAGCGTCTGCGCGGTGAGCCGGGCACCGCGGTGGAGGTGACCATCCGGCGCACGGACGAAGAGGGCCGGACCCGCACCTTCGAGCTTGAGCGCGACACCATCCAGGTGGAGAGCGTGCGCGCCCGGATGCTCGAGCCGGGCTACGGCTACGTGCGCATCAGTCAGTTCCAGGAGCGCACCGCCAGTGACCTCTATCCCGCCCTCGACCGCCTGCTCGATGAGGCCGGCGGCGGTCTCCACGGCCTCATCCTCGATCTGCGCAACAATCCCGGCGGGGTGCTCGATCCGGCGGTGGCCGTGGCCGATGCCTTTCTCACCGAGGGGCGGATTGTCTACACCGAAGGGCGCATGCCCCAGGCGCGCATGAGCTTCGAGGCCACGCCGGTGGACCGGGCCCGCGGTGCCCCGATGGTGGTGCTGATCAATCGCGGGTCGGCCTCGGGCTCGGAGATTGTCGCCGGCGCGCTGCAGGATCATCGACGCGCCGTGGTCATGGGTCGGGCGAGCTTTGGCAAGGGCTCGGTACAGAGCGTTATGCCGCTCGGCGGGGCCGCTATGAAACTGACCACGGCCCGCTACTACACCCCGCAGGGCCGCTCGATCCAGGACGAAGGGATCCAGCCGGATATCGTGGTCGAGGAGCTGCGTCTGGCCGAGGCCGCGGAGCGGGAGGCCGAGGTCGTTCCGGATACCCCGGCGGATGCCGATGACGCCGAGCAGGCGGCGGAGCTGGCCCAGGATGACTATGTCCTGAGCGAGGCGCTGAACCTGCTCAAGGGGCTGCGCGTGTTCGAGGGGCGTTGAGCATGGCGAAGGGTTATCGAGGGTTCTTCGCGGCCGGCGTCCTGGCGGTCTGGGGTGCGCCGCTCGCCGCGCATGGGCCGGCGGGCACAGACTGGATGTCGTTCCCCGAACCGCGGGCGGAGACGCCGGCCGGCCAGCCGGCGGCGCTGATCATCGACGACGTCGGCGACGACCGGGCCGCGGGGCGGCGCGCCATTGACCTGGATGCGGGGGTGACGCTCTCGGTGTTGCCGCACACCCCCCACGGCCGATACCTGGCCGAGCGCGCCCATGAGCGCGGTCGCGAGGTGATGCTGCACCTTCCCATGGAGGCAAAGAACGGGGCCGATCCTGGCCCCGGTGCGTTGTTCCTCGATATGGACGAGGTGCAGGTGCGCGAGACTGTGGCCCGTGCCTTGGAGGCGGTTCCCCACGCCGCCGGCGTCAACAACCACATGGGCAGCCTCATCACGCGCCACCCCGGGCACATGACGTGGTTGATGGAGGAACTGGCGGCGCGCGACGATCTGTACTTCATCGACAGTCGTACCTCGGCGCGCTCGGTGGCTCAGCGGATGGCCGATGAGCAGGGCGTGGATAACGCCGTGCGCCACGTCTTCTTGGACCCGCAGCGCGATGCCGATGTGATCGCCGAGCAGTTCGAGCGTTTCGTGGCCCTGGCGCAACAGGGTCAGGGGGTGATCGCCATCGGCCATCCCTACCCCGAGACCCTGGATCTGCTGGAGGAGGAATTGCCCGGACTGCGCGAGCGGGGTGTGACTCTCGTCCCCGCCGGCGAGCTGGTTGATGAACCGGCCACCGATCCAATCAAGGGAGATCGACGATGAGTGTACGAGTTCTGGTTCCGCTGGCCGAAGGCTGTGAGGAGCTGGAGGCAGTCACGGTGATCGACCTGCTGCGCCGGGCCGGAGCCGAAGTGGTGGTCGCCGGCCTGGAATCGGGAACGGTGCGCGCCAGTCGCGGCGTGCAATTGGTCCCGGATACCGACCTGGACCGCGTTGCCGAGGAGAGCTTCGACCTGATCGTGCTGCCCGGCGGACTGGGCGGCGCCGAGCGGCTGGAGAGTGACGCCCGCATCGTCCGCATGCTGCAGGCGCAGAATGAGAGCGACGGCTGGATCGCGGCGATCTGCGCTGCCCCGCGCGTGCTTGCCGAGGCAGGCGTCCTGCAGGGGCGCCGGGCCACTGCCTTCCCGACCCAGCTCGAGCGCCACGGCATTGAGCCGGAGGATAGCGCGGTGGTCATCGACGACAACCTGATCACCTCGCGCGGGCCGGGGACGGCGATGGACTTCGCCTTGCGCCTGATCGAGGTTGTCTACGGTGACGAGAAGGCGGCCGAGGTTGAGGGTACCCTGCAGCGTCCGCTCTCACACCAGCGCTACTGAGTTGCTCGGCCGTGGCGGCTCAACGCCGCCACGGCAGGGCCAGAACCAAAGCCATCAGCCCCAGTCCGCCCAGGCCCCAGGTGGCCGGGGGCACATCGGCCCAGGCCTCGGGCGTCCCCTCGCCGGTGTGGCTGAGCACGGCGGCGATGATCAGCGCAGCCCCGGCGATGGCGGCGTAGACCCGTCGGTTGCCCCGGTCGACCTCCCGACGCAGCTGTTCCATCTCCTGGCAGTGGCGGTGGAGTTCCGCGCGCATGCTGGCCAGGTCGTCCAGCCCGCGGTCGATTCGGTTGGGCAGCTCCGGTAGCTTGTCCCCCCACTCCGGCAGCTGTTTGCGGATGTTGCGCAGCGCTGCCGCCGGGCCCAGCTCCTCGCGCATCCAGCGCTCCAGGAATGGTTTGGCCGTGGTCCACAGGTCCAGATCGGGGTAGAGGTTGCGGCCCAGCCCCTCGATGTTGAGCAGGGTCTTCTGCAGCAGCACCAGCTGCGGCTGCACCTCCATGTTGAAGCGCCGGCCGGTCTGGAACAGCCGCAGCAGCAGCTGGGCGAAGGAGATCTCGTGCAGCGGGCGGGCGAAGGCCGGTTCGCAGACGGTACGGATGGCGGCCTCGAACTCCTCGACCCGGGTACCTGCCGGGACCCATCCCGACTCGACGTGCAATTCGGCCACCCGCCGGTAGTCCCGGTTGAAGAAGGCCATGAAATTACCGGCCAGGTAGTGGTGGTCCGTCGGTGCCAGCGAACCCATGATGCCGAAGTCGATCGCGATGTAACGCGGCTCGGTGGGCCGCGTGGGGTCGACGAAGATGTTGCCCGGGTGCATGTCCGCGTGGAAGAAGCTGTCGCGGAAGACCTGGGTAAAGAAGATCTCGGTGCCGCGCTCGGCGAGCTTCTTGAGGTCGATGCCGTGGGCCTTGAGGGCCTCGATGTCGCTGATCGGCAACCCGTGCACCCGCTCCATGACCATTACGTTGCGCCCGGTGTAGCGCCAGTAGACGGCTGGCACGTAGAGCAGCTCCGAGTTCTCGAAGTTGCGCCGCAGCTGCGAGGCGTTGGCCGCCTCGCGCATGAGGTCGAGCTCGTCGTAGAGGTTCTTCTCGAACTCGCGGATGACGTCCACCGGGTGCAGACGTCGTGCGTCGGGTACGTAGCGCTCGGCCAGGGCGGCGGCGGTATGTAGCAGGTCCAGGTCGCGGCGGATGACCGCCGGGATGCCCGGGCGTACCACCTTGACCACCACCTCGCTGCCGTCGTGCAGCTGCGCGCCGTGGACCTGGGCGATAGAGGCCGAGGCGATGGGGGTGTCCTCGAAGTGGGCGAAGACGTCCTGGATGGGGCAACCGTAGGTCCGCTCGACGATGCGCCGGGCATCCTCATGGGGGAACGGCGGTACGCGATCCTGTAGCCGCGCCAGCTCACGGGCAACGTCGGCCGGGAGCAAGTCCTGGCGCGTCGACAGGATCTGCCCGAGCTTGACGAAGATCGGTCCCAGCTCCTCCAGGGCACGCCGGACGCGCACCCCGCGGGGGACCTTGCGCCGTACCCAGCGCCAGGGCATGAAGATGACCAGAAAGCGCAGCGGGCGGAAGATGGGGGCCGCCAACACGACGTCGTCGACGCCGTTGCGGAGCATCACCAGCTGGATCCGGGTCAGGCGCAACAGGCGACGCGGTCCGATCATCAGCGCCCTCGTTCCAGCCGCTGGATGCGTACGGCGAGGCGGTCGGTGTCAGCGCGCAGGCGGTCCACGTCTTCCAGGAAGGCGCGGGCGCGCTCGGGCTCCGGCACTAGGCCGGACTCCTCGGCCAGCCACTCGCCGAGGTCGGTGGCGCTCTGCTGCGCGCTGTCGTTGAGCCAGCGGCCTGCGTTGCGCAGGGTGTCGGCGCTCCACTGTGCCAATGGGTCGCCGAGCAGGCGCGCCAGCGGTTCCTCCCAGTCCGGGCGCAGGCCGCTGAACAGGTTGCGCAGGTGCTCGACCACCGCCACCTCACCGCGGATGCGCAGTCGTCCCACGGCGTCGCTGCCCTGACTCAGTAGCGCCGTCAGTGCCTCGCGGCTGGCGATGATCTCGGCGTCGGTCTCCTCGTCGGCGTCGGCCCCGCTGCCGCAGAGCACGACACCCGATTCGCGGAAGCGCACCACCAAGTGCGGGAATCCCTCCACGCTCAGACGCACCCGCCGGCCGAGCAGCGGGGCGAGCAGCTCGGCGGCGTCGGGATCCAGGTGGATCCAGCGGTTGATCAGGGCGTCGAGCATGGCATCGGCGTCTTCAGTAGACCCAGCCGGTGTGGATGGCAGCCACACCGGCGGTGAGCAGGGTGTAGTCGCAGTCCTCGAAGCCGGCCTCCTCCATCATGCCCTTGAGCACCGGGGCCTCGGGGTGCATGCGGATCGACTCGGCCAGGTAGCGGTAGCTCTCCGCATCGTTGACCACCAGCTTGCCCATCATCGGCATGATGCGGAAGGAGTAGAGGTCGTAGAGTGGTCGCAGTGCCGAGACGTACACGTGGGAGAACTCGAGGATCACAGCCCGTCCACCGGGGCGTAGCACGCGGCGCATCTCGGCCAGGGCGTTTTCCTTGCGGGTGACGTTGCGCAGACCGAAACCGATGGTCACCCGATCGAAGGAGGCGTCGGGAAAGGGCAGTTCCTCGGCGTCGGCAAGGACGCAAGCAGCCTGTTCGCCGACGCCCTCGTCGATCATGCGGTCCCGCCCCCGGGCGAGCATGGAGAGGTTGATGTCGCTCATCACCACCCGGCCTTCGGGGCCAACGCGGGGCAGCGCCAGGCTGGCCAGATCGCCGGTGCCCGAAGCGATGTCCAGAACCTCGTGGCCCGGGCGCAGCACGGTCTGGCCGATGGTCTGGCGTTTCCAGATGCGGTGCAGGCCACCGGACATCAGGTCGTTCATGAAGTCGTAGCGGTCCGCCACCGAATCGAAAACCGAGCCGACCCGCTTGGCCTTCTCCTCCAGCGGGACCTCGCGGTAGCCGAAGTGGGTGGTCTTGTCGTCGCTCACGCTGTCCTCCCCCTACCCGCCCCTGCGGGTTGTCTCGGATGGGCCGGTCACAGGATGTACCGACTCAGGTCCTCGTCCTCGGCCAGGCCGGCCAGGTGCTCTTCCACATAGGCCGCATCGACGGTGCGGGTCTGGCCGCTGTGGTCCGCCGCCTCGTAGGAGAGCTGCTCGAGCAGGCGTTCCATCACGGTGTGCAGGCGCCGGGCGCCGATGTTCTCGGTTCGCTCGTTGACCTGACGGGCGATCTCGGCGATGCGGCGCACGCCGTCGTCGGTGAATTCCAGGGTCAATCCCTCGGCGGCCATCAGGGCCCGGTACTGCGCCACCAGCGAGCTGCTCGGCTCGGTGAGGATGCGCACGAACTCTTCGGTGCCCAGGGCCTCCAGTTCAACGCGGATGGGCAGGCGCCCCTGGAGCTCCGGGATCAGATCCGAGGGCTTGGCAACGTGGAAGGCGCCGGAGGCGATGAACAGGATATGGTCGGTACGCACCATGCCGTGCTTGGTGGAGACCGTGGCGCCCTCGACCAGCGGCAGCAGGTCGCGCTGGACGCCCTCGCGGGAGACGTCCCCGCCGCCGCTCTGCTCGGCACGCTTGGTGACCTTGTCGACCTCATCGAGGAAGACGATGCCCTGCTCCTCGACCCGCTTGACGGCCTCGGCCTTGACCTCTTCCTCGTTGACCAGTTTGGCGGCTTCCTCGTCCCGCAGCACCCGTTTGGCCTCGGCGACGGTTAGCTTGCGCCGCTGGGTCCGCTCCTGGCCCATGTTGCGGAACAGCCCCTGGAGCTGGTTGGACATCTCCTCCATCCCCGGCGGAGCCATGATGTCCACGCCGGGCCCGCTGGCCTGGACCTCGACCTCGATCTCGCGGTCGTCGAGTTCGCCGTTGCGCAGCTTCTGCCGGAACTTCTCCCGGGTGCGGTTCTCTACGTCCTCGGGTCCGCCGCCGCTGGGCCCGGGCAGCAGGGTGTCGAGCAGGCGGTCCTCAACGGCCCGATCGGCCTTGTGGCGCATCTCGGCCATGGCCTCTTCGCGAACCAGCTTCAGGGCCAGGTCGGTGAGGTCGCGGATGATCGACTCGACGTCGCGGCCGACGTAGCCGACCTCGGTGAACTTGGTCGCCTCGATCTTGATGAACGGCGCCCGCGCCAACCGTGCCAGCCGGCGGGCGATCTCGGTCTTGCCGACGCCAGTGGGGCCGATCATGAGGATGTTCTTGGGGGTGATCTCGCTGCGCAGCGGCTCGTCGACCTGCATGCGCCGCCAGCGATTGCGCAGGGCGATGGCCACGGCGCGCTTCGCCTCGCCCTGGCCGACGATGTGCTTGTCCAGCTCCTGGACGATCTCGCGCGGGGTCATCGTGGCTTCCGACATGTCGTTACGACTCCTCACGGGTCTCGGGCAGCGTCTCCACGGTGATGTGGCGGTTGGTATAGACGCAGATATCGCCGGCGATCTCCAGCGCCCGCTGGGTTATCTGGGCCGCGGGCAATTCGGTGGACTCGAGCAGGGCCCGGCCGGCGGCCTGGGCGTAGGGACCGCCGGAGCCGACGGCCATCAGGTCGTGCTCCGGCTCGATGACGTCGCCGGTACCGGAGAGCGTCAGTAGGGATTCGGTGTTGGCGACCACGAGCAGGGCCTCCAGGCGGCGCAGGACGCGGTCCGAGCGCCACTCCTTGGCCAGCTCGACGGCGGAGCGGGCCAGTTGCCCGTGGTGCTTCTCAAGCTGCGCCTCGAAGCGCTCGAACAGTGTGAATGCGTCCGCCGTGGCGCCGGCAAAACCGGCCAGAACCCGGCCGTGGTAGAGCCGGCGGACCTTGCGCGCGTTGCCCTTGAGCACCGTGTGCCCGAGGGTGACCTGTCCGTCGCCGCCGAGGGCGACCTGCCCCTCGCGGCGGACGGCGAGGATGGTGGTGCCGTGCAGTGTTTCCAAGATCGGCCTCCTGAGTGTTCGCGCCGCTCATTGTACCCGAGAGCATCGCCCGCGGGTCGACGCTGCCGTGGCACCGAGCCCGCGGTTCACTCCGGATCCGGGTCCCGGCGCCGCCGGGCTCGGGGGTGGGCGCGGTCGTAGACCTGGGCCAGGTGCTGGAAGTCGAGGTGCGTGTAGATCTGGGTGGTGGAGATGTCGGCGTGCCCGAGCAGCTCCTGGACGGCGCGCAGGTCGCCGCTGGACTCGAGCATGTGTGTGGCGAAGGAGTGGCGGAGCATGTGCGGGTGGACCCGCCGTTGGACCCCGCGCAGTCGGGCCAGGCGCTGGAGCCGGCGCTGCACGGTGCGCGGACCCAGCCGCGCACCGTGGCGGCCGACGAACACGGCGGTCTCCTCGGCGTCCGCCCAAGCCGGTCGGTGGCGGAGCCAGGCGTCGAGGGCTCGCAGGGCTTGGCGTCCGACCGGCACCACCCGGTCCTTGGCGCCCTTGCCGCGCAGCACGCGGACCAGCCCGTCGCGCCGGTCGATGTCCATCACGTTCAGCCCGACCACCTCGGAGAGGCGCAGCCCGCTGGAGTAGATGAGCTCGTAGAGCGCGGCGTCGCGGGCCTGGAGCGGGTGCTCGAAGTCGGCGCCGTCGAGCAGTCCGGCCGCCTCGTCCGGGTCGAGGGTGCCGGGCAGGCGCCGCGGGGTCTGTGGCGGACGCACCTCGGCGGCCGGGTCCGCGGCGGCCGCCCCTTCCCGGATCAGGAAGCGATAGAAGCTGCGCAGCGCGGCCAGCTGCCGGCCTAGGGTGCGGCCGGCCAGGCCGCGACGGCGGCCGCGGGCGACCCAGGCACGGACCACGTCGTGATTCACGGCGGACCAGCTGGAGAGGTCCTGCTCGGCGCAATAGGCGGCGAAGGCCTCCAGATCCTGGCGGTAGCGCTGCCGTGTCGGTTCAGCCAGGCGGCGCTCCGTGGCCAGGTGGCGGTCGAACCGCTCCAGCCAGCTAAGGTCCAAGGCTACCCCCGGTGCAGGAGCCGGTCGAATACGCGCGCCGCGGTGGTACCGAGCCGGCGCAGGAAGACCGTGCCCTGGCCCGGGTGGTAGCGCTGGGGATCGCTGCTGCCGATGCCGAGCACGCCCACGGCACGCTCGTCGATCATCGGTACCAGTGCGGCACTGGCCACGGTTGTCTCGGTGTCCGGAAAGATGGTCCGGGCCTGGGCGTCGGTGGGTGCCCCGCAGCTGGGGCGGCCGCGCTCGAGCAGGGGCCTGAAGCAGGTCAGCGTCGGGTCGCCGTCGCCGAGCAACTCGGGGAGGGGCTCGCGCGCCGCGGCACTGCCCTGCTCCGGGGCGATGAGCAGCAGACCGACGGCATCGGCCTGGAAACCCTCGCGCAGTCCGGCACGCAGGGCCTCGACCGCCGCCTGCAGGTCGTCGGCGGCGAACAGGTCCAGGGTCAGCTCGTGGAGCCGTTCGGCGGTTCCCTCGTTCTGCCGGGCCACCCGGACCATGTCGTCGAGACGCCGGCGCAGCCCCGCACTCTCCTCGCGCAGGACCCGGACCTGGTGTTCGATCAGCGAGGTGGCATCGCCGCAGTCGTGGCGGAGTTCGAGCCGCGCGAGAACTTCGGGGTGGCGGTGCAGCAGGTCGGGGTGTTCGACCAGGTAGGCGGCCACCTCGGCCTCGTCGAGCAGCGGGGCCTCTTCACGCTTCGCGCTCTCTGTCACACCGTTCGTCCTGCTTGCTTAGCGGGTCGGTCCCCGGGGCGTCACCGCGGCGGAGGCGGGTAGCTCGATCTCGCCGCGGAAAACGGTGCGTGCCGGGCCGGTCATCCACACCGAGCGCCCGGGACCGCGCCAGTGTATCACGAGCACTCCGCCGGTCAGCTCCACGGTCACCGTGGTGTCGAGCCAGTCGCGCAGGCGGCCGGCGACCACGGCGGCACACGCCCCGGTGCCGCAGGCCGGCGTCTCGCCGACGCCGCGCTCGAAGACACGCAGACGGATCCGATCGCGGCTGCAGACCTCCATGAAGCCGACGTTGACCCGCCGCGGGAAGCGCGCGTGCCGCTCGATCTCGGCCCCAAGCTCGGCCACGGCGGCGGTGTCGACGTCGTCGACGCGGAGGACGGCGTGCGGGTTGCCCAACGAGACCGCACCGATGGTCCGCTCACCGCTGCTAGTGGCCAGCCGGTACGCCTCCTGCCTCACCGGCGCCTGGAACGGGATCCGTGCGGGCTCGAGTTCCGGTGGACCCATGTCGACGCTCACCTGGCCGTCGTCGCGGGGCTCCGCCTCGGTGATCCGGCCGTCCGTCTCGATCCGCAGCACCCCCGGCGCGGCCAGCCCCTCGTCGATTAGGAAGCGGGCCAGACAGCGGACGCCATTGCCGCAATGCTCGACCTCGCCGCCGTCGGCGTTGAAGATCCGGTAGCGGACGTCGGCGGCGACGTGCGCCGGCGGCTCGGCGACCAGCAGCTGGTCACAGCCGACGCCGAGCCGGCGGTCGGCCAGGCTGCGGATGGTCTCGGTGGTCAGCTCCAGGCGCTGGCGGACGCCGTCGAGGACGACGAAGTCGTTGCCCAGCGCCTCCATCTTGGTAAAGCGCACGGCTTCAGTCCTCCGGTAGAGACGCTTCCCCGGTCATCAGCTCGTCGAGGGTCTCACGGCGGCGGATCAGGTGGCTCCGGGGACCGTCGACGAGTACCTCCGGCGGCCGAGGCCGGGCGTTATACGCTGAAGCCATGACGGCGCCGTAGGCGCCGGCGCTGCGGATGGCCAGCAGACCGCCGGCGGCGGCCGGCAGCGGGCAATCGCGGGCGAAGGTATCTGCGGACTCGCACACCGGTCCGACCACATCCACCGGGCGGCAGTGCGCGCTCGTCGGGGCGATGGACTCGACGGTGTGGGCGGCGTCGTAGAGCGCCGGGCGCAGGTAGTCGTTCATGCCGGCGTCGACGATGGCGAACTCCCTGCCTCCGTTTTGTTTGAGATACTCGATGCGCGTGACCAGGACGCCGGCCTCGGCGACGATGGCCCGGCCCGGCTCGACCAGAACCGCCACCCCGAGATCCCGCAGCGGCGCCGTGACGGCCTCGATGTGCTCCGCCGGGCTCGGTGGCCGCTCATCGACGTAGTGCACCCCGAGCCCCCCGCCGGCGTCGACGTGGTCCAGGACGATCCCCTGCTCCTGCAGACGGCGCGCCAGTGCCGCCAGCCGCTCGGCGGCCTCGGTCAGGGGAGCCACCGAGAGCAGTTGCGAGCCGATGTGGCAGGCGATGCCGCGTACCTGCAGGCGTGGGTCGTCGGCCGCCTGCCGATAGAGGGCTTCGGCCTCGTCGAGGGCGATCCCGAACTTGCTCTGTGCCAGTCCGGTGGCGATGTAGGGGTGGGTCTCGGGGTTGACGTCGGGGTTGACCCGCAGGGCCACCGGCGCCGGGGCGCCCTCGGCCTCCGCGACGCCGGCGATGCGTTCGAGCTCGGCGGCGGACTCCACGTTGAAGCAGCGGATGCCGGCGCGCAGCGCGCGGCGGATCTCGTCGGTGCCCTTGCCAACGCCGGAGAAGACCACCCGCGCGGCTTCCCCGCCGGCGCGCAGGACCCGTTCCAGTTCGCCGCCCGAGACGATGTCGAAGCCGGCGCCGTGGCGGGCGAGCAGATTGAGCAGGCCGAGGTTGCCGTTGGCCTTGACTGCGTAGCAGATATCGGCATCGCTGCCGAGGGCGGTGCGGTAGCGATTCCAGCGCGCCTCGATAGCGGCGCGGGAGTAGACGTAACAGGGGGTGCCGTAACGCTCGGCCACCTCGTCGAGGGGCAGTGATTCCACCCACAGGCGGTCATCGTGTCGGGTGAAGCCGGGGTGCGTCATGACGGGTCCTCTTCGCCGCTTTCGTCGGGGAGGTAGAGATCGGCCTTCTGGCCGCAGCCACCGGCGAGGATCAGCAGGGCGAGCAGCACCAGCGCCGCCGTCCGGGATCGCGTAGGCATGAGCCTCTCCACGGATGGGTGATAAACCGCTCATTATAGCGGCTAGCGGGGCCCATCGTGAGGGCGGCGGGTGCCGGCCGTTCCGCGGTTTCCGTCCCCGGACCCCCTCGTTATACTGATCCAACCATCAGATAAACTAAGGCATTGAGAGGGGTCATGACGGACAATCCGCTTCGAGGGCTGGCCGGCGTCGGGCAGAGCGTCTGGTACGACAACATCCATCGCGGCATGCTGCCGGAGGAGCTGGAGCGCCTGGTCCGGGAGGACGGGCTGAGCGGCGTGACCACCAATCCGGCCATCTTCCAGAAGGCGATCGGTGGCACCGACGCCTACGACCAGGCCATCACCGAGGCGATCGGGCAGGTCGGCCGTGACCCGGAAGCGGTCTTCGAGGCGCTGGCCATGGACGACATCCGCGCCGCGGCGCGGGTCCTGCGTCGGGTTTATGAGGCCAGCGACGGCGTCGACGGCTACGTCAGCATGGAGGTGTCACCGGATCTGGCCGGGGATGCGCGCGGCACAGTCACGGAGGCTCTGCGCCTCTCCGCCGAGGCCGGCGAGCCCAACGTCATGATCAAAGTCCCCGCCACCTCGGCCGGCGTGGAGGCCTTCGAGGAGCTGACGGTCCGGGGCATACCGGTGAACGTGACCCTGATCTTCGGGGTCGAGCGCTACCGGCAGGTGGCCGATGCGTACGTGCGCGCCCTTGAGCGGCGCCGTCAGGCCGGGGATCCGGTCGCCGCGCCGGCGTCGGTGGCGAGCCTGTTCATCAGCCGCCTCGACGCCAAGATCGATCCGCTGTTGTCGGACGATGCGTCGGCGCCCGTGCCGCCCGGGCAGGCGGCCATCGCCAACGCGCGGACCGCCTACTCGGTCTATCGGGAGATCTTCCACGGCGCCGGCTTCGCCGCCCTGGCCGAGGCCGGAGCGCGGCCCCAGCGGCTGCTCTGGGCTAGCACCGGGGTCAAGGGCGAGCGCTACCCGGAGACCTACTATGTCGAGGCGCTTGCCGGCCCGGAGACCGTCACCACCTTGCCGCCGGCCACCTACGAGGCATACCGCCGGGACGGCCAGCCGCAGGAGCGGATCACCGAGCGGCTCGAGCAGGCGCCCGCGGTGCTCGACGAGCTGCGGGCGCAGGGCATCGACCTCGACGGTGTCCTCGCCGAACTTGAGCGCGAGGGAATCGATGCCTTCGTCCAGGCCCACCGGGCCCTGCTCGAGGCCCTGGAGAAAAAGCTGCAGGCCGCCGCCGGGACGTGAGACCCTGACCCGCCGAGATCCCGTAGGCGTCATGCAGAGGAAGGAGGCTGCCATTGGCCACGTACGCGATCGGTGACATCCAGGGATGCTGCGACCCGCTCAAGCGACTACTGGAGCAGATCCGCTTCGATCCGGCGCAGGACACGATCTGGTTCGTGGGCGATCTGGTCAACCGTGGCCCGGACTCGCTCGGTGTGCTGCGCTTGGTGCGCAACGAGCTCGGCGATCGGGCGATCACCGTCCTCGGCAACCACGACATCCACCTGATGTCGGTCTGGAGTGGCCACGGCCGGCTGAAGAACGCCGATACCCTGCGCGGCACCTTGGATGCCCCGGACGTCGATGAGCTGATCGAGTGGCTGCGGCGCCGGCCGCTGATGCACGTCGACGAGAGCCTGGGCTACGCCATGGCCCACGCCGGCCTGCCGCCGGCCTGGAGCGTGGCCGAGGCGAAACTGCGCGCCCACGAGCTGGAGCGGGCCCTGCGCGGCGACATCCCCCTCGACGACCTGATGGACAACATCTACGGCAACCGGCCCATCGAGTGGTCCGACGAGCTCGAGGGCTACGACCGGCTGCGCTTCATCACCAACGCCTTCATGCGCATGCGCTTCGTCGACGGTCAGGGTCGGCTGCTGCTGCGCGAGAAGGGTCGACCCGACCGTGCCCCAGAGGGGCACTACCCATGGTTTGTCGCCCGGAGGCGGCTGCGCGCCTCGCCGGATCCGGTGAAGCTGGTGACCGGGCATTGGTCGCTGCTTGGCTTCCACAATGACCACGGGGTGCTGAGCATCGACACGGGCTGCCAGTGGGGCAATACGCTGACAGCCGTGCGGATCGATGACGGCAGCGAGGCGGTGCATAGCCTCAAGTGTCCCGAGCACGCCTGAGCGGCCGCTCAGAGCGCCTTGAGCAGTCGCTGCCAGTCGAAGGCCGGCCCCGGGTCCGTCTTGCGTCCCGGGGCGATATCGCTGTGGCCGGCGATGCGATCCGGCTTGATCGCCGGGTAGCGGGCCCGCAGCGTCTGTACCACCGGGAGCAGCGTCACGTACTGAGCCTCCGTGAACGGAGTGCGCTCGTCGCCCTCGAGCTCGATCCCCACCGAGAAGTCGTTGCACTCGGGGCGTCCCCGGAACGACGAGCGGCCGGCGTGCCACGCGCGGCGGTGGAACGGTACGTACTGCGTGACATTGCCTTGGCGGTCGATGAGCAGGTGGGCAGAGACGCGCAGATCGGCGATCGACTCAAAGGTGGGGTGAGCCGCCGGGTCGAGCTGGTTGGTGAACAGCTCGTCGATCCAGCCGCCGCCGAACTCCCCGGGGGGCAGGCTGATGGCGTGGAGGACCAGCAGGTCGACGACGCAGCCAGGCGGGCGGGGGCCGTGATTCGGTGAAGGGCAGTGGCGGGCCGGGTGCAGGAGCCCTGTGGCGGGATCAATGCTGTAGCGTCCGCTGCTGGGCACGGGACGGCTCCGGCAACCGTTGACCGATGGCCCCCGCCGCCTGGCGGGGGCCATCAGATACCGTCGAAAGGGGTCGCCTCAGCGGCCGATGGCCACGTCGAGGCGGGTGCCGAAGGCCGACTCGTAGCGGCTCTTGAAGCTATCGGCGTCGATGGAGTGGTTCTGCGTACCGCTCTGCTCGACCTTGATCGCGCCCATCAGCGAGGCGATACGGCCGGTGGTCTCCCAGTCCAGATCGCGCAGCAGGCCGAAGAGCAGCCCGGCCCGGAAGGCGTCGCCGCAACCCGTGGGGTCGGCGACCTGGCTGATCGGTGCCGCCGGCACGTGGATGATCTGGCCGTTGGTGTAGATGTGGGAGCCCTCGGCGCCGCGGGTCACGATCAGCGCCTCGACCTTGTTCGCGATGTCCTCGAGCTCCATGTGGGTCTTCTCGGTGAGCAGGCGCGACTCGTAGTCGTTGACCGCCACCCAGGTGGCGCCCTCGACGAACTCACGCAGCTGATCACCGTCGAACGCCGGCATGGCCTGGCCCGGGTCGAAGATGAACGGGATACCGGCGTCGACGAACTGCCGGGCGTGCTTGACCATGCCCTCCGGGCCGTTGGGGGCGACCACCCCGACCTTGCCGCCGGCGTCGGTGGGGACGTCAACCTTGTGGGCGTCGCCCATGGCGCCCGGGTGGAACGCCGTGATCTGGTTGTCGTCCATGTCGGTGGTGATGTAGGCCTGGGCAGTGTAGTGCTCGTTGAGCGTGCTGATATAGCGCTGCTCGATGCCGTGGCTTGTCATCCAGTCGGCGTAGCTGCCGATGTCGGCGCCGACGGTGGCCAGGGTGAGCGGCTCCTCACCGAGCATCTTCAGGTTGTAGGCGATGTTGCCGGCGCAGCCGCCGTATTCGCGGCGCAGCTGCGGCACCAGGAACGAGACGTTCAGGATGTGGACCTGCTCCGGCAGGATGTGGTTCCGGAAGCGGTCGTGGAACACCATGATGGTGTCGAAAGCGACAGAGCCGCTGATAATGGCGGACATTGAATCCTCCTTGTCGTGGGTGTTCGTTAGCCTTCCCAGCGCAGATCGAGCTCACGCGCGGCCTTGACGTCGTCGAGCCGGCGCACGGGCAGGCGGTACGGAGCGCCCTTGACCATGTCGATGTTCTCGCGCGCCTCCTCGCGGATGCGCACCATGGCGTCGACGAAGCCGTCGAGCTCGCGCTTGGACTCGGTCTCGGTCGGCTCGATGAGCAACGCCTCGGGCACCAACAGGGGGAAGTAGGTGGTCGGCGCATGGTAGCCGAGATCGAGCAGGCGCTTGGCGAAGTCCATGACGTTGGCGCCGAGCTCCTTGGCCTCGTGCTTGAGGCTGACGATGAACTCGTGGCTGGCCCGGCGCTCCGGGTAGGCCACGGTGAAGCCGGCCTCGCGCAGCCGGGTCATCAGGTAGTTGGCGTTGAGCGTCGAGTACTCGGCCACCCGGGGCATGCCCTCGCGGCCGAGCATGCGCATGTAGGCGTACGCGCGCAGCAGCACCCCGGAGTTGCCGTTGAAGGTGCACAGCCGGCCGATGGAACTCGGGCAGTCCGTCTCGGTGAGCCAGCGGTAGTGATCGCCCTCCCGGGTGACCCGGGGGATGGGTAGGTAGGGTAGCAGGCGCTCGCTGACGCCCACCGCACCGGCACCCGGTCCCCCGCCGCCGTGGGGCGTGGAGAACGTCTTGTGCAGGTTCATGTGGATGACGTCGAAGCCCATGTCCCCGGGCCGCGCCTTGCCGAGGATGGCGTTGAGGTTGGCGCCGTCGTAGTAGAGCAGGCCGCCGGCCTCGTGGACGGTGGTGGCGATCTCCTCGATGCGCCGCTCGAAGACCCCCACGGTCGACGGGTTGGTGAGCATGATCCCGGCGGTCTGCGGTCCGACGGCCGCCTTGAACGCCTCCATGTCGACGTCCCCGTCGGCACCGGTGGGGATCTCGCGCACCTTGTAGCCGCACATGGTGGCAGTGGCCGGATTGGTGCCGTGGGCCGCATCGGGCACCAGGATCTCGGTGCGCCCGTCGTCGCCGCGTGCGTCGTGGTAGGCGCGGATCATGGCCACACCGGCGAACTCGCCCTGGGCGCCGGCCATCACCGACAGCGTGACATCCTGCATGCCGGTGACGACGGCCAGATCCTGCTGGAGCTCGTGGATGCAGGCCAGGAAGCCCTGCCCCGTCTCGTCGGGCGCCAGCGGATGGCGCTCGAGGAACTGGGGCAGCATCGCGAGGTTGTTGGCACCCCGCGGGTTGTACTTCATGGTGCAGGAGCCCAGCGGGTAAAAATGGGTGTCGATGGAGAAATTCTTCTGCGACAGCCGGGTGTAGTGACGCACCGTCTCCAGCTCCGAGACCTGCGGCAGTTGAGGCTGGCGCTGGCGGCGGAAACGGCGCGGGAGGCTGTCAGCCCCCGGCGCCTCCTTGGGGGCCTGGGCGTAGGCACGCCGGCCCTCACGGCTGATGTCATAGATGAGCACAGCTTCGGACTCCTCAGTCATAATCACAGGGCGCGCTGCACGTCGTCGTAGTCGGGTTCCTCGGCGATCTCGGGGACGAGCTGCGTGTACACCACCTGCCCGCCGTCATCGATGATCACCACGGCCCGGGCGCACAGGCCCTCCATGGGGCCCTCCTCGATGCGCACGCCGTAGTCGCGGGCGAAGGCCGAATCGCGCATGGCCGAGAGCATCACCACGTTGCCGACGCCCTCCGCGCTACAGAAGCGCTGCTGGGCAAAGGGCAGATCGGCGGAGACGGTGGCGAAGGTGACCTCCGCATGGCTGCGGGCCAGCTCATCGAAACGCTTGGCCGAGGCGCTGCACACCGGGGTGTCGAGACTCGGCACGATGTTGAGCACCAGCCGCCGACCGGCGAAGTCGCCCAGTCGGTGATCCTGCAGCTCGCTGTCAACCAGCCGGAAATCCGGGGCTGCCGAGCCGGTGCCCGGCAGCTCGCCGCAGGTACGGAACGGGGTGCCCTTGAGGGTGACGGTGGCCATGGCGCGATACCTCCTCCGCGACGATGCGCGGTTGTGGGGCTCAGGCGCGGGCGCGCTGCCCGGTGTTGCGCAGGGCATCGGCCAGCGCCGCAGCGAACCGGTCGATCTCCTCGGAGGTGCGGGTCTCGGTGGCGCAGACGAGCAGCGCCGGACCCCACTCCGGGAATTCCTGACTGAGGTCGTAGCCACCGAGTACGCCGCGGTGGGCGAGCGTCGGCAGGACCTCCTCGGCAGGCGCGGGGATCCGCAGCGGGACCTCGTGGAAGAAGGGGCCGTCGAAGAGCCGCTCGACTCCATCGATGGCTGTCAGCTTCTGTACCAGCTCCCGTGTGCGCTCGTGGCTGACCGCCGCCACGCGGGCGAGCCCCTCGGCACCGAGCAGGGACAGGTGCACGGTGGCCGCGGTGACCATCAGCCCCTGGTTGGTGCAGATGTTGGACGTCGCCTTGGAGCGGCGGATGTGCTGCTCCCGGGCCTGCAATGTCAAGGTATAGCCGGTTCGCCCGTCGGCGTCGACCGTTCGCCCGACGATCCGGCCGGGCAGTTGACGCACGTGCTGCTTGCGCGTGGTCATGTAGCCGAAGTATGGGCCGCCGGAGGCCAGCGGGATGCCCAGCGGCTGCCCCTCGCCACAGGCGATGTCGGCGCCTTCGCTGCCCCACTCGCCGGGTGGGGTCAAAAGCGCCAGAGCGACCGGGTTACACACGGCAATGACCAAGGCGTTCAGACCGTGGGCCCAGTCGGTCAGGCGGTCCACCTCCTCGAGGGCGCCGAAGAAGTTCGGCTGCGGGACCACCACCGCGGCGAAGGGTTCGTCCTCGAAGCGGCCGAGTGCCTCGGGATCGATGCGCCCGACGGTGTCGTCCAGGGGAGCCTCAACCAGCTCGATGCCCTGGTTGGCGACAATGGTCTCGACCACGCGCCGGTAGTACGGATGCACGCTGCGCGGCATCAGTACCCGCTTGCTCTTGGCCTTGCGGTTGGCCCGCACGGCCATGAGCACCGCCTCGGCCAGCGCGGTGGCGCCGTCGTAGAGCGAGGCGTTGGAGGCGTACAGCCCGGTGAGCTCCGACATCATGGTCTGGAACTCGTAGAGCAGCTGCAGGGTGCCCTGCGACGCCTCGGCCTGATACGGCGTGTAAGCGCTGTAGAACTCACCGCGGGTGGTGATCTCCCAGACGGCCGCCGGAACGTGGTGATCGTAGGCGCCGGCGCCCACGAAGCAGGCCGGCTGCACGTCCTGCGCGGCCCGGCGACGCATAAGCTGCGTCACCTCCATCTCGTTCATCCCGGCGGGGATGGCATCGATGGACGCCTTACGCAGCGATTCGGGGATTTCGTCGAAGAGATCCTCGATCCGCTCGACGCCGATGGCGTCGAGCATCTCGCGGATCTCCTGCTCGGTATGCGGTACAAACGGCATCGTTCGGGTCCCGTGTTAGCGGACGGGTTTCAACCCTCGTCGGCCACCAGCTCCTGATAGGCGGCGGCATCCAGAAGACCGTCGATCTCACTAGTGTCGGCGGGCTGGATGCGCATGATCCACCCATCGCCGTAAGGGTCGGTGTTCACGGCCTCGGGGTTGTCGGCCAGGGCCTCGTTGCCCTGGGTGACCTCGCCACTGATCGGGGCGTAGACGTCGGAGGCGGCCTTGACCGACTCGACCACCGCGCACGCCTCTTCGGCCTGGACCTGGCTTCCGGCCTCCGGCGGTTCGACGAAGACCAGGTCGCCCAGCGACTCCTGGGCGTGCTCGGTGATCCCCACCGTCACGCTGCCATCGGCTTCCACGCGGACCCACTCGTGGTTGCGCGTGTACTTGAGGTCTTCAGGTACCTGACTCATGGGATGCGTTCCTCGCAATTCGGGGATGAATTCGCGTCTGAAAGCCGTGGAAGGGCTAGACGCATACCTTACCATGGCGGACGAAGGGCGGTTTGACACGCCGCGCGGCGGCCTCGCGGTTGCGGATGACCACGCGGAAATCGCCCTCGGCGTCGGCGGGGATGCGGGCCAGTGCGATGGGCCCGCCGAGGGTCGGCGAATGGGCGCCGCTGGTGATCACCCCGTCGCCAGCGTCAGTGCGCACGACGTAGCCCGCGCGGGCCGGGGCGCGACCCTCGACCACCAGGCCGATCAGGCGCCAGGCGACGCCCTGGCGGTGCTGCTCCTCGAGTGCCGCACGGCCGACGAAGTCGCGATCCTCCGGGGCCCACGCCACGGTCCACCCGAGCGCGGCCTCCAGCGGCGTGGTCTCCTCGTCCATCTCGTTGCCGTTGAGGTTGAGTCCGGCCTCGAGGCGCAGGCTGTCGCGGGCGCCGAGCCCGCACGGTTGGGCGCCGGCCTCAGTCAGCCGATCCCACAGAGCGGGGGCCTGGTCGGCCGGTAGGATCAGCTCGAAGCCGTCCTCGCCGGTGTAACCGGTGCGCCCGGCAAAGACCTCACCCACCGTGGCCGCCTGGAACGGTTTACAGGCCAGCGCTGCGGCAGCCTCGTCGCCGTAGAGCTGCTCGAGCAGGGAGGTCGCCCGCGGCCCCTGGACCGCGACCATGGCCAGGTCGTCCCGGGCCTCGGCGGTGACGCCGGCCTGCTGCGCCTGTTCGAGCAGCCGCGGGCGGACCTTCTCGCGGGTGGCGGCGTTGGAGACCAAGCGGTAGGTCTCCTCGTCGCGTAGGTAGACGATCAGGTCGTCGACGACACCGCCGCGCTCGTTGAGCAGGCAACTATAGAGGGCTTGGCCGGGGCGCCCGTCCAGCTTGGCGACATCGTTGGCCAGCTGTTGGCGCAGCAGGCCACGGGCAGCCGGGCCGGAGAGGTCGGTGACGGCCATATGGGAGACGTCGAACAGGCCGACGTCGCTGCGCACGGCCTGGTGTTCGGCCAGCTGAGAGCCGTAGTGAAGCGGCATCTCCCAGCCGGCGAAATCGACCACGCGGGCGCCGGCGCCCACGTGTCTATCGTAGAGCGGAGTTCTTTGCGGCATCTCTGGAATCGGTCGCTAGGGTGGCGAAATACTATACGCACAAAGTCCGATAAACCCAAACGAGGGGCCCTGAGGCGCCGGGTGCCGGGCCCTAGCGACCGCGGATCGTGCCCCGTACGAGCAGGATCACCGGCAGCAGCCCGACGCCGACCAAGGTGATCGCCGGCACCGCCGCCCGCTCCCACACGCCCTCGGTGGTGAACTCGTAGATGCGCACCGCCAGGGTATCCCAGCCGAAGGGTCGCAGCAGCAGGGTGGCGGGCATCTCCTTCATCACGTCGACGCCGACGAGCAGCAGTGCGGTGAGTAGCCCCGGGGCGAGCATGGGCACGTAGATCCGGCGGATCACCTCGCGGTCGCCGGCGCCCAGGCTTCGCGCCGCATCGCGCAAGACGGGACGGACCCGCTCGAGGCTGCTGTCCACGGCGCCGTAGGCGACTGCCATGAAGCGCACTACGTAGGCGAGGATCAGGGCGAAGATGCTTCCCGCAAGGAAGGTGGTGCCCAGTCCGCCCCAGGGGCCGACCAGGCTGGCTACCAGGTGATCGAGCCAGGTCAGCGCCAGCATGATGCCGACGGCCAGCACTGCGCCGGGTAGCGCGTAGCCCAGGGTCGCGGCGGTGACCGCGCGCTGGGTCAGCCGGTCCGGCTGCACGCGGCGGGCATAGGCCAGCAGCAGTGCGATCAGCACGGTGAGCACTGCGGCGCTGGCGCCGAGGGTGAGGGTGTTCTGGATCAGCGACCAGTAGGTGCTGTCCAGATCCTCGAGGCGCCGGGAGGCCCAGATCAGCAGCTGGATCATGGGTAAGACAAAGCCCAGCGCCAGCACGGTGCCGGCCGCCGCTGTGGCCGCCCAGCGGCGCCAACCCCGCAGCTGGATGCGCTCCAGGTGCTGGGTGCCGCCCTGGGAGAAGCGAGCCCGGCCGCGGGCCCGGCGTTCGACCCACAGCCCGGCGAGGATGATCAGCAGCAGGATGGCCGCCAGCTGCGCGGCGGCGTTGATGCTGAAGAAGCCGAACCAGGCACGGTAGATGGCCGTGGTGAACGTCTCGAAGTTGAAGATGGCTACAGCGCCGAAATCGGCCAGCGTCTCCATCAGGGCCAGGGCCGTGCCCGCGGCGATGGCCGGCCGGGCCATGGGGACGGCCACCCGGAAGAACGCCGCCCACGGTGACAGCCCCTGGATGCGGGCGGCCTCCAGGGGGCCTCGGCCCTGGGCGAGGAACGCCGTCCGGGTGAGCATGTAGACGTAAGGATAGAAGACCAGCGCCATGACCAGCACTACCCCCGGTGCCGAGCGCACCGAGGGTAGTTCGAAACCGGGGCCGATGAGCTCCCGCAGTCCGGTCTGCAGCGGGCCGGCGTACTCGAAGAAGCCGATGAATACGAAGGCCAGCACGTAGGCCGGAACCGCCAGCGGCAGCATCAGGGCCCAGTCGAAGAAGCGGCGCCCGGGGAATTCGCAGACCGCCGTCAGCCACGCCAGGCCCACGCCCAGGACCATTACGGCGCTGCCGACGCCAAAGATGAGGATGGCGGTGTTGCGCAGGATCTCGGGCAGCAGCGTGTCGGCCAGGTGGCGCCAGACCTCGTGATCCGGGTTCAGCCACGAGAACAGGGTCACCAGGATGGGCGTGAACAGCAGGCCCCCGGCGATGACCGCGAAGACACGCCAGGGGCCGATGCGCTGCCAGAGTCGGCGCAGCCTGGGGCTGCGCGCCGCGCTCGTGAGCGAGACCACGTCGCTTACCGGTACCCGGCCCGATCCATCAGCATGGTGGCCTGGCGCTGGAGCCGGCCGGCTTCGCTGACGTTGATGGTATCGGGCTTGAACTCGCCCCACCCGGCGACGATGGGATCGAGTTCGACGCCCTCCACCGCGGGATACTCAAGGTTAATGGCGGCGAACTGCTCCTGGGCGTCATCGCTGGCCAGCCACTCGAGCAGCTTTTGGGCCTTCTCGGGGTTGGAGGCGTGCCGGGTTACGCCGGCCCCGGACACGTTGACGTGGACGCCGTGGCCATCCTGATCGGGCCAGAAGACCTCGACCGGGAAGTCCGGGTCATCGCGCAGGATGCGCCCGAGGTAGTAGGTGTTGGTGATGCCCACGTCGCACTGGCCGGCCTCGATGGCCTCGAGGACCGAGGTGTCGTTGGAGAAGGGTGAGGTGGCCAGGTTGTCGACCCAGCCCTCGACGATGCGGGCTGTCTCCTCCTCGCCCTCGTGGTGAAGCATCATGGCCACCAGAGACTGGTTGTAGACTTGCTGCGAGGTCCGCAGGCACAGCCGTCCCTCCCACTGGTCGTCGGCCAGGCCGGCGTAGGTGTCGAGTTCTTCGGGATCGACCCGCTCGGGGCTGTACATGATGGTGCGTGCGCGCACGGACAGACCGAACCAGCGATCCTCCGGATCGCGCAGGTGCTCAGGGATGCGCTCGCGCAGCTGCGCCGAGTCGAGGCTGGCGAGCAGGTCGTTCTCGGTGGCCTGGTGCAGGTTGCCGGCATCCACGGTGAGCAGCACGTCCGCTGGGGTGCGCTCGCCCTCGGCCTTGAGCCGCTCCATCAGCGGGCCGGCGTCATCGGTGACGAAGCGCACGGAGATCCCGGTCTCTTCGGTGAAACGCTCGAGAATGGGGCTGATCAGGTGATCCTGGCGCGCCGAATAGACGGTCAGCTCATCGTCACCGGTGTCGCACCCGGTTACCAAGACGGCTCCTGCGACCAGCGCGGTCACGACGGGGATTCGACGGGACATGGGTTCTCCCTGTGTTTGGTCCATGACAGCGATCGATGATAATGATTCTTGTTTCTGGCTGGCAAGCGTCTTGTCACCCTGGACCGGAATTCGTTATACGCCAGGTCCGCGGGCGAGCTCCGGGAGGTCGCCGTGGAGGCCCATCAGACCGGTCATCAGCGCCTGTCGCAGGGGCGGCAAGCGGGCCGCGATGCGTAGCCCCGTGCCTCGCAGCAGGGGCAACGGCGCTGCCTGCGCGCCGAAAAGCCACTGGGTGATGTCCAGACCGTTCTGCATGCGCGCGTTGCTGCCCCGGCGACGCCGCTCGTAGCGACGCAGCGGGCCGATGCCGCCCGGATCGCGCCCGGCCGAGTGGGCCTCCAGGACGCACTCGATCAGCGTGGCGGCATCCAGCAGGCTGAGGTTCACTGCCTGCGCGGCCAGCGGGTGCACCGTGTGGGCCGCATTGCCGACCAGCGCCAGTCGCGGTCCGATGTAGCGCTCCGCACGCCCGCGGATCAGCCGTTGTGCCTGGCGGGCGGATGACGCCTCGATGCCGCCGAGCAAGGCGCCGCTGGCGATCTCCAGCTGATGGTGAAACGAGCTGCTGTCTGCCTCCAGAAGCCGCCGAGCGCGCGTCCGGGGTACCGGCCAGAGCAGGGCTGACTCGTGCTCGTCGAGGGGCAGCAGGGTCAACGGCTCGTCGCCGCAGAAGCGCTGGCGGACGGTGTGCCCCGGGGGGCGCTCGGTGCGGATCCGGGCGATCACGGCGTCCTGGCCGTAACCGGCGCGGCGCCAGCGGATACCCGCCAGCCGGCGCAGGGGGGAGTTGTCGCCGTCGGCGGCCACCAGCAGCCTGGCGGTCAGCGCCTGCCCGTCCTCGAGGTGAATGGTCAGCCGCTGCCGGTCGGCGGCGATGTCGCGGACAGGGCCCGTGGCCAAGCGGCGCGTCTGCGGTAGGGCGTCGAAGAGCTCGCGCAGGGCGCGGTCAATCACGCCCCGCTCAACCACGTGCCCGAGGCGCGTCTCGCCGACTTCACAGGCGCTGAGGGTCAGGTGAGCCGCGGCGTTGCAGTCCTCCAGTTCCAGCGCCTCGATCGGGTAGGTGCGGTCCCGGGTGATGAAGGGCCAGCCACCGAGATGGCGCAGGACCCGCTCGGAGACGATGTCGATCACCGAGTGCCGGGGCTCGCTCCCCGGTGCCGGGGCCGCACAAACCTCTGCGGCATCCAGCAGGGTGACCGCCAGGCCGCCTCGAGCGAGTCCGACGGCGGTCGCCAGCGCCGACGCGCCGGCGCCCTGGATGATGACGTCCGCTTCCTTCACGACGGGTCCTCCCCGGTGGCCTCAGGTGGTCGGCAGGCGGCGACCGGCAACGGGCCGACCCGCCCGGCGCCGGTGCGCAGCAGGGTGCGCCGCATGGGGGGGCAGCGCTGCAGGGCGGCTAGTCCGGCACTGCGCGCCAGCCGCAGCAGCGGGTGGGCTGACCCGAAGCCGCTCACCAGGGTGTTGGTAAAGGCCCGCGTGCGCAGGAGATCCTCGGAGCGTCGCCGGACGTAGGCCCGGAGCAGCGGTTCGGCGCCGGGGTCGCCGCCGCCGGCGCGGCTGTCGCCGATGAGCTCGACCAGCGTCGCCGCGTCGCGCAGAGCGAGGTTGAGGCCCTGTCCGGCGACCGGGTGCAGGGTATGCGCCGCATTGCCAAGCAGCAGCACCCGGCCGGTATACGGGGTCGGGGTGTAGCGTTCCACCAGCGGGTAGGTGAGGCGGTGACCGCAGCTGCGGAAGGGGCCCAGGCGGTAGCCGAAGGCCTGTTGGAGGGCGGCCAGGAACCGCGCATCGTCGCCGTCGCGGTAGGCCTCGGCGCGTTCCGGCGGCACGGACCAGACGATGGCGCAGCGCCCCTCGGCGATGGGCAGCAGCGCCAGGGGGCCGGCTCGGGTGAAGCGCTCGAAGGCCCAACCCTGGTGGTGTCGGGCCGGCGTCACGGTGGTGATCACCGCGCTCTGGCGGTAGTCACGGCTGTGCACCGAAAGTCCGGCCAGCTTGCGGGTCTGGGAATCGGCTCCGTCCGCGGCGACGAGCAGGCGCGCGCTGAGCCGTTGCTCACCGTCGGTCCCGGCCGAGGTCACCCGGACGCGATCGCTGCCCTGTTCCACGGCCTGCACCTGAGCGGGACTGATCAGGGTGATGCGCTCGTCGGTTTCCAGACGCTCGCCGAGGACGGTGCCCATCTGCCGGTTGGCGAGCAGCCAGCCAAGCGCATCCACCCCCTCTTGCCCGGCGTCGAAGTGGACGAAGCCCCAGCCGCCCTGCTCCGATACGTGGATGTGTCGGATCGGGGTGAGCACCGACCGCACTGGTTGCCACAGCCCCCAGGCGTCGAGGATGTAGCGGCTGGAGGGAGCGAGGGCCGTATGGCGTTCATCGAAACTTGGCTGTGCACCATGATCCGCTGGGACCGGCTCGATCACCGCCACGCGCAGCCCGGCCTGGGCCAGCCCGCAGGCCAGGGCGCCGCCGACCAGGCCGCCGCCGGCGATGATGATGTCGTAGGGCTCGGTCTCCAACGTCAGTCGAAATCTCCACTTTCCTCGTAGCCCGCGCCGCGCACGGCGCCCATCAGATCCTCGATGGCCTCGGGCGTTTTCGGGACGCCGCTGGTGAGCACGCGCGGAGTCTCCCGTTCGACAACCACGTCGTCCTCGATACGCACGCCGATCCCGTGCCAGCGACGGTCCACCTCCTCGCTGCCCGGTGGGCAATAGAGCCCCGGCTCGACGGTCACCACCATGCCGGGATGGAGGACGCGCCACGCTCCCTCTACTGCATAGCTGCCGACGTCGTGCACGTCCAGTCCCAGCCAGTGCCCGGTGCGGTGCGGGAAGAAGCGCCGGTGGGCGCCCTGCTCGATCAGGCCGTCGACTTCGCCTTCAAGCCAGCCAAGATCCACCATGCCCTGGGTGAGGATGCGCGTGGCGGTGCGGTGGAAGGCGTCGAAGTCGTTGCCGCTGCGCACCTGCTCGATAGCTGCCTCCTGGGCGGCGAGGACCACGTCGTAGACGGCCCGCTGTTCGGCGCTGAAGGAGCCGCTGACCGGGAAGGTGCGGGTGATGTCCGCGGCGTAGCCGTCCACCTCGGCGCCGGCGTCGATGAGCACCAGATCGCCCTCGCGCAACCGGTCGCGCAGGGTGATGTAGTGGAGCACGCAGGCGTTGGCGCCCCCAGCGACAATGCTCGGGTAGGCCGCCTCGCCGCCGTGGCGATGGAAGATGCCGAGCAGTTCGGCAGCCAGGGTGTACTCGGGCATGTCCGGCTGCACCACCTGCATGGCGCGCCGGTGGGCGGCCACCGAGATGCCGGCGGCCCGGCGCATGGCCTCCAGTTCAGCCGGGCGCTTGATCAGGCGCTGCTCGTGGATGTTGTGATCGAGCAGTTCGATGCTGCTCGGCGCCACGCTTAGGCCACGGGCGCGTTCGCGGCCGGCCTGCAGCCATTGCAGCAGCCTGCGATCCCAGTGTTCGTCGCGCCCCAGCGGACCGATGAGCCGCTCCCGGCCGACGAGCAGATCGGGCAGGCGTTGATCAAGCTCGCTCAGCGGCCAAGCCTGGTCAGCGCCGTAGGCCGCACAGGCCGCCTCGGGACCGGTGCGTGCCCCGGCCCAGCGCTCCGCGTCGGGATCCCGCTCGCGGACGAACAGGATGTACTCGCCTTCGGGCCGGCCCGGGGCGATGACCGCTACGGCGTCCGGCTCCGGGAAGGCGGTGAGGTAGCGGAAGTCGCTGTCCTGGCGGAACGGATGATCCACGTCGCGATTGCGCGGCTGCTCCCGTGCCGCCGGGATCACCGCCACCGCGGCCTCGCCCATGCGCCGTGCCAGGGTCTCCCGCTGCTCGCGGGCGAGCTGCCGGAAGTCGATGGCCTCGCTCATGAGTTCTGCGCCTCGATGCTCGGGTGCCCCATGTGCTCGCGGCAGAGCAGGACGCCGACGCGGATGTACTCGAGCAGCTCCGTGTAGGACGCCTCATCATCCTCGTCGTCGGCTGGCTCGGCGGCAACCCGGGCGATCTCGGCCAGGTCGCTGAGGAACTCGCGGACCTCGGCGGGCAGTTCGGTGTCCTGGCCGGGCTCGGTCCGGCCGATGCCGAACAGGAACCCGCTGCCCCAGGCGGCCAGGGCGCGGACCCGCTCGTTCAGCGGCTCGTCCTCGGGCGGCAGCAGCGGCGCAAAGCCCATGGCGTCGTCAGCGAGTTCGGTGGCGGTTTCGTCGTAGAGCAGCGTCAGGGTCTCTAGGCAGGCGCGGGCCGACTCGCCGCGCGGTTCGGTATCCGCCAGCACCTCGGCGATCCAGTGCGCCTGCCCGGCCTCGCCGGTGCCGCTGAGCATACCGGCCAGCATCCCGTGGGCTTCGGCTGCACCCACCGGCGTACCGACCGCCTCGAGGACCTCGGCGACCCCCTGATAACGTTGTCCGGAAGCCATGGCTCGTCCACCCTCATCTGTCGTGGAACCGGGATGGTCCCATCCTAACAGCGGCGCTGCCGATTGACCGTGCCCGACCGGCGCACTATAGTCGGCGATCAGGGGAGGTGACTCCAAGTGTCTGATTACTCGGTCGAAGAGCTGGTGCGTCTGGAGCAGCGCATCGAGCAGCTGCTGCGCCAGCACGAGCGCCTGCGCGAAGAAAACCGCCTGCTTCGCCAGGCGCAGGAGCAGCTCCAGGCGGATCGGGCCGCGCTTCAGGAGAAGAACGAACTCGCCCGGTCCCAGATCGAGTCGATGATCAGCCGGCTCAAGGCGATGGAGCAGTAGCGCATGACCGAAGCGGTCAAGGTACGCATCCTCGATCAGGACTTCACCGTGGCGTGTCCCGAGGACGCCAAAAACGAGCTGTTGCAGTCCGCGGACTATGTGGATCGCAAGATGCGCGAGATCCGCAAGAGCGGCAATGTGGTCGGCACGGATCGGGTTGCCGTGGTGGCGGCGCTGAACATCGCCTACGAACTGCTCAGCGTCCAGGCCGAGAACGAGCAGCTGGCAGACGTACGCCAGCGCCTGGCCCGGCTGGACGCGCGCATTTCGGAGGCTGTCGACGGTGGCTCCTGAGATTGCTTGCACGAAACCCTGCCGTGGGTGATCATGGAGTCACGGCATCCCCTGCGGTGTTCGATCTCAGGCCGAGTTATCTTGAGCCTCAGAGCAATGCCCAAGGGACCGGGCGTGGGTTGACCGGTGTGCATGTCCGCTTCGAGCGGAAAGCCTAAGGCAGCTCCCCCCGTCCCTACCTGAACCGAAGGGTTCAAGGGCAGGCCTGTACGGCATACGCGGGGGGTGTCCTTTTTCCCTTGCCGCGCATACCTCCTTCCCCCTTGTGTCGAGGAGTGCCGCCTTGGCTGCCAAGCGCGACATCCGCCGTCGCTTGCGCGAGCACCGTCGCCGGATCCCTGCCAGCGACCGTCGTCGTGCCGGACTCCGCTTGCGCGACGAGGTGCTCAGGCTGGTCGTGACCCGGGGCCTGCATCGCGTAGCCGGATACCTCGACGCCGACGGCGAGGCGCCTACCGGGGCGATCCTCACGGCACTGCACCAGCGCGGGAGGGCTGTCTACCTGCCGGCGTTGCGTCGGCACGGTCGCCGCATGGCCTTCCGGCGCTGGGTCCCGGGCACTCCGCTGCGCCCCAATCGGTACGGAGTCCCCGAGCCGCCGCCCGCGCTGGCGGACGAGGTGCCGGTGCGGGGGCTGGATCTGGTGCTGGCTCCGCTGGTTGCCTTTGATCCCGCCGGGCGGCGGCTCGGTATGGGCGGCGGATTCTACGACGCCACCTTCGCCCGAATGCGCCGCTACCCCTGGCACCCTCCGCGGATCGTTGGCCTGGCGTTCAGCACGCAGCAGGTGGCGGAACTGCCCGGCGAAGCCTGGGACCTGCCCCTGGACGGGGTGATCACCGAGCGTGGCTATGTCAGTCTGCCGGTACGCACGATCCGGCAGGAGGCGGCATGAACCGCTGGTTGATGAAGTCCGAGCCCGACGTTTTCGGCATCGAGGATCTCGCTGCGGCCCCGCAGGGGACTGATCGTTGGGATGGGGTGCGCAATTACCAGGTGCGCAACATGATCCGTGATCACATGCGTCCGGGTGATGTGGCCTTCTTCTACCACTCCAACACCCGTCCGCCGGGGGTGGTCGGGTTGATGGAGGTGGTCAGCGACCCTTACCCGGATCCTACGGCTTTCGATCCTGACGACCCCCACTACGACCCGAAAAGCACCCCGGAGGCGCCCCGCTGGTTCTGCGTCGATGTCCGCTTTCGCGAGCGCCTGTCCCGCCGGGTCACCCTTCAGGAGCTGCGGGATTGCCCCGAGCTTGAGGGGTTCCCGTTGATCCGGCGGGGCAATCGTCTGTCCATTGTCCCGGTCACCGAGGCGCAGTGGACGGCCATCCTCCGCCTGGCCGACGACTGAGCGGGGCCTTTCCAACCCGGGTGCGTCGCCGGCGTCCGCGGTCGGTGGGCTCATCTTCCCGTCGACGCGGCCGATCCCCTCTCCACGGGCCGGCGCCATGGCAGCGCCGGCATCAGCCCACAAAAGGGAGCCGACGCGATCATGAACGAATCCGGCACCAGAGACTGGCGCATGGGGCGCTGGGTGGTCATCAGCGCGATCCTGGCGGTGTTTTTCGCCGCGCCGGTGGCTTACTGGGGTTACCAGTCGTTTGAGGAGCGGGTCGACGGGCAGCCACCGCCGGAGGTCGTGGATCCGGAGCCGTTTCGGGTCCCCGAGCTGACCTTCATCGAAGCCGACAGCAGTGAGGTTCTGCTTGAGCGTCTGCGCGAGCACGGCGGCGAGCAGTGGCCTCCCGACGAAGTGGTTCCGGCGGTGACTGCGGGTAGCTTCCCCGAGGACCTCGACGAGGTGGACGTGCAGACCCGCAAGGAGGTCTTCTTCCGTATCCTGACGCCCATCGTACTGGCAGAAAATGCCCGTCTGCGCGAGGCCCGCGCGTTCGTGGTCGAGGCCGGGGCCCGTCGCGACGAGCTCGAAGGTGCCGCCGGCGAGCGCCTGGAGGCCCTGGCCGAGCACTACCGGGTCGATCTCGACGACGACGATGCCATTGAGGTGTTGCTCCACCGGCTCGACGAGATCCCGCCGGATATGGCTCTGGCCCAGGCCGCCAACGAGAGCGGCTGGGGAACCTCGCGCTTCACCCGGCAGGCCAACAACCTCTTCGGCGAGTGGACCTGGACGCAGGAGGAGGGTCTGGTCCCCGAGCGTCGCGGCGAAGGTGAGAGCCACCGCATCCGGGTTTTCCCGTCCCTGCAGCGCTCCGTGCGCTCCTACTACTTCACCCTCAATGTCGGGCACGCCTACGACGATCTGCGTGATCTGCGCGCCGAGATGCGGGATGAGGCGCGGGAGCTCGACGGGGAGGCACTGAGCGCCGGATTGACGGCCTACTCGGAACGCGGCCAGGCCTACGTTGAAGAGGTGCGCTCGATGATCCGTTTCAACGAACTCGCACGGATCAACGGCCTGCGTCTCGACGAGGTCGAGCACGAGCCGACGCAGCTGGCCGAAGCCGGGGGGCCGGACGAGGCGGAGGCGGCCGGCGAGTGATCGCCCCCGCCGCCCCGGGTCAGGGGTTGAGCCACTGCTTGCTGAACCAGAAGAAGCGCCCGCTGCCGTCGCGGTGCGGCGCGGTGCAGTTGTAGCGGGCGCGACCCTTGCCGAAGGGCTCCTCGGCCTGCACGGCGAAGCGGGTCTGCTCGTCGTCCAGCCATTCCACCTCCATCGCCCCCTGGCCACTGGCGAAGCAGTTCAGGCGGCCGGCGCCGACGTCGTGGTCCTCGGCCAGCTGGATCTCCATGCGCGGCGGGTTGTTGTCCGCGTCGAGGAGCGGGTCGAAGGGTTCCATCGACTCGACGGGCAGCGGCAGGCTGTTGGCACGCAGTTCGAAGTCCTCCATGTCGCCGAACTGTTCGTTGACCGCGAAGCGCGGCAGGGCACGCTTGTCGCTGAGTGTTCCGATGGCCCCGGAATGCTGTCCGAAAGCGGTGTACCCCTTGTCACGAAGCAGGTCGGCCAGTTCCGGGTTGTACTCGCCGAAGGGGTAGGCGTAGAGCTTCGGGTCGGTGTTCACGTCCTCGCCGAGTTCCTCCTGCAGGCGCTGCTGGGCGTTGTCGACGTCCTCGCGCATGCGCGCCCGCCACGCCTCGTCGTCCTCCTCGTCATCCCGGCGGACGAGGTAGTCGTGGCTGGAGGAGTGATTGGCGAAGCGGACGAGGCCCGAGTCGCGCATCTCGCGCATCTGCTCCCAGTCCATATAGGCGGAGCGGCCCGAGTCGACGTCGTCGGTGGCGACGAAGACCGTCATTGGCCAGTCGCGCTCCTTCAGGCGGGGGAACGCCTCCTCGTACACGGAGGCGTAGGCGTCATCGACGGTAATCGATACCGTCCGTTCCGGGAGCTCGCCACCGTGGCGGAGCACGTCGATGACCCACTCGACGGGCCAGACGTTGAAGTCCTCCTCCTCAAGGTAGTCGAGCTGTGCCTCGAACTGCTCGAGCCGGACGCTGGTGGACGGATAGCGGTCCTCGCCGAAGCGGTGATACATGAAGACGACGGCGCTGCCCCGGGGCTCGGCCTGCGGATCCTTTTCCGGCGGCTGTTGCCCGAGGGCGTGGCTGCTGCCGCCCGCCGTTAGGGCGGCCAGGGTGATGCCGAGCGGCAGCCAGGTGCGTGCGTGCATAACGGATCTCCTCGTGTGCGCGGGCTCAGCTCAGGAACAGCTTGTAAGCCGGGTTGTCCGTCTCCTCGACGCAGCTGTAGTCGAGTTCGTGCAGGAACTCCTGGAAGGCCTCGCGCGCGTCGGCGGGCACCTGGATCCCGCAGAGGACCCGACCGTAAGCGGCGCCATTGTTGCGGTAGTGGAACAGGCTGATGTTCCAGCGTCCCCCCAGGCTGGCCAGGAACTGCATCAATGCACCGGGGCGCTCCGGGAACTCGAAGCGGTAGACCACCTCGTCGGCGACACCGTGCCCACGGCCGCCGACCATGTGGCGCACGTGGACCTTCGCCATCTCGTCCCGGGTTAGGTCGAGCACGGGGTACCCCTGTTCGCGCAGCCGGTCGATCAGGGCGTGGCGCTCCTGGTCGCCCTCCTGCAGGGCGATTCCGGCGTAGACGTGGGCGGTGTCCGGGTCGGCCATGCGGTAGTTGAACTCGGTGATCGGTCGTTCGCCGATGGTCTCGCAGAAGCGCCGGAAGGCGCCCGGGCGCTCGGGGATGGTCACCGCCAGCACCGCCTCGCGGTGCTCACCCAGCTCGGCGCGCTCGGCTACGTGGGACAGCCGTGAGAAGTTCATGTTGGCGCCGCTGTTGATCGCCACCAGGGTTTCGTTGCGGATGCCGTGCGCGCTGGCGTATTTCTTGGCGCCAGCCACACCGAGTGCCCCGGCCGGCTCCAGAATGGAGCGGGTCTCCTCGAAGACCTCCTTGATCGACGCGCAAATCTCATCGGTACTGACCAGCACCACCTCGTCGATGTGGCGGCGCAGGATGGGCCAGGTATGCTCGCCGATCTGGCGCACCGCCACGCCGTCCGCGAACAGCCCCACCTGATCGAGGCGGACGCGCTCGTCGCGCTCGAGGCTGGTGGCCAGGGTCGGGGCATCCTCGGGCTCGACGGCCACGATGCGGATATCCGGGCGCAGCTGGCTGATGTAGACGGCGATGCCCGCGGCCAGTCCGCCGCCACCGACCGGGATGAACACGGCATGGATGTCGCGCGGGTGCTGGTGGAGGATCTCCATGCCCACCGTGCCCTGGCCGGCGATGACGTCCGGGTGGTCGTAGGGTGGGATGTAGGTCAGGCCGTGGCTGTCGATCAGTTCTTGCGCCTTGCCCGACGCGGCGTCGTAGCCGTCGCCGTGCAGCACGACGTTGCCGCCGAAGCGGCGCACCGCGTCCACCTTGATCTGCGGTGTGGTCCGCGGCATGACGATGGTGGCCTCGATGCCGAGCCGTCGCGCCGAGAGCGCAACACCCTGGGCGTGGTTGCCCGCCGAAGCGCAGATCACTCCGCGTTGGCGGGCCTCCTCGGAAAGGCGGATGATGCGGTTGTAGGCGCCGCGCAGCTTGAAGGAGAAGACCGGCTGGAGATCCTCGCGCTTGAGCAGCAGGTGGTTGCCCATGCGCGCTGAGAGGATCGGCGCGGCCTCCAGCGGCGTCTGCTCGGCGACGTCGTAGACACAGGCGGTCAGGATGCGCTCAAGGTAGGCGCGCTGATCCTGTTCCAGCGCCGGTTTGTCGGCGTCGGGCTTGACTTGGTTATGATGGGTAGCCATATCACCTACAGCATACCGCTAGCGGCGGTCGTACCGAACCCACTTGGATCAAAATGCATCAGGAGTCGAGATGAGCGATCAGGGCAAGCGTCTGGCCGCCGAGGCGGCGCTGGAGTACGTCGAGGAAGACGCCTATGTCGGCGTCGGGACTGGCTCGACGGTCAATCTGTTCATCGATGCCCTGGCAGACATGCGCGATCGCATCGCCGGGGCGGTCTCCAGCTCGGAGGCCAGCACCCAGCGGCTGCGTGACCGCGGCATCGACGTGACCGACCTCAACAGTGCCGGCCGCTTGCCGGTCTACATCGACGGGGCCGACGAGGCCAACCGCTTCCTGCAACTGATCAAGGGCGGTGGCGGGGCGCTGACCCGCGAAAAGATCGTTGCTTCGGCCTCGGACCGGTTCGTCTGCGTGGCCGATGAGGGCAAGATGGTCGATGTCCTCGGTGCCTTCCCGCTTCCGGTGGAGGTGATCCCGATGGCGCGCAGCACCGTGGCCCGGGAGCTGGTTCGGCTCGGCGGCCGGCCGGAGCTGCGCGAGGGGTTCACCACCGACAACGGGAACGTGATCCTCGACGTTCACGGTCTGTCGATCACCGAGCCCATGAAGCTCGAGCAGACCCTGAACAATATCCCCGGCGTGGTGACCAACGGGATCTTCGCCCTGCGCCCGGCGGATTTGCTGCTGCTCGGCAGCGGCTCGGGGGTCCGGCGTCTGACGGCCGAGTAAGGGCGTCCGCAACGGGAGGTCGTGTTGTCGGACATCCCTCGCCTGCTCATCGTCCTCGGGATCCTGCTGGTTCTGGTCGGGCTCGCCTGGCCCTGGATCGACAAGCTCGGTCTGGGTCGCCTGCCCGGGGACATCGCCATCGAGCGCGATGGATTCCGCTTCTACTTCCCCATCACCACCATGCTGCTGGTCAGCGCGGTGGTGACCCTGCTGCTGTGGCTGTTCCGCAAATAGCCCCAGGGCTAGCCACCGCTGACCGGTGGCAGCAGAACCAGGACGCTGTCGTCGTCCACCCGCGTATCCGGCGGGACCAGGGTATCGCCCACGGCCACGGCCACCTGCGGCAGGTGCTCGGCCAGCCCCGGGCAGGCCACGGCGGCCGCATCGAGCGCCGCGGCCACCGTGCCCTCGGGCGGGGCCGGCAGCTCGAGCCGGGTTGCTCCGGCGGCCTCGGTCAGTACCCCGTACAGTTCCAGTTGCATGGCCGTCTCCCTCCCCCGCCAGGCTGGACCTCTCCCCGCGGACCGGTCACAATCGCCGCATCCCGGCGCGGTTCGCGCTCCGTTCGTTCTTGCCGCTGAACAGGTTCTCGCATGGATCGGTCGATGACGCAAACGTCCCCGCGCCCGTCCTGGCCAACGATCGCCTGGCACGCGATCCGGCCGCGCACGCTGCCGCTTTCGCTGTCCCCGATCCTCGCCGGCTCCGCTGTGGGCTGGGTGGAAAGTGGTGTCCTGCGCCTGGACGTGACCCTGGTTGCGGCGCTTTCCACCGCGGCGATCCAGATCGGAACCAATCTGCAGAACGATGCCGCCGACACCCTCAATCAGACCGATAGCGCCGAGCGGATCGGTCCGGTGCGGGTTACCGAGCGCGGTTGGCTCACCCCGCGCCAGGTCATGGCGGCCGCCTACAGCGCCTTTGCTCTGGCCCTGGTCTGCGGTGCCTACCTGGTGGCCATCGGCGGGTTGCCGATCCTGGTGCTGGGTATCCTCTCGGTGCTGGCCGGTTACGCGTATTCCGGGGGGCCGTTCCCGATCTCACGCGGCCCCTTCGGCGAGTTGTTCGTCATCTTCTTCTTCGGGCTGGTTGCCGTCGGTGGTGTGGTCTATCTGTATACGGGGGCGATCAGCCCCCCGGCGCTGGTGATGGGACTGGCCGTCGGGTTGCCCGCGGCCGCGGTGCTCCTGGTCAATAACTTGCGCGACCGCGAGGGAGACCGTGAGGCCGGGCGCTGGACGCTGGCCATCCTGCTAGGGCCCTTGGGATCGGTCTGGCTGTTCGGCGGGCTGCTGGCTGGCGTGGCGCTGGGCTTGCTCGGGTTGGCCGCGTTCGGGGTGCCGTGGACCGGTGCGGCCCTGGGGCTGGCCGTGCTGCCCTTCGGGGTGCGCATCTGGCGCTCGCTGATGGGTGCGAGCAGCGGCGAGGATTACAATCGCTGCCTGGCCCGTACCGGGGTGTTCCAGCTGCTGCTCGCCCTCGTCGCCGGCGCGGGGCTGGTCGCCGGGGCCTACCTCCACGGGATCGCCTAGGGGCCGGGCCCGGCGCCATGGATGCTTGTTGAAGGCATCCGGGGCAAGCGTTATGGTCCGATTGACCGCCCGGTTGGTCGTCACCGCACGGATTCAATAGGCACAGGAGAGAGGCTAGCGATCATGCAAACGGCGCGAGATCTGCTTTTCGGAGGGGTGGCCCCGGCTACGCTGGTCGCTGATGCGGGGTTGACCGCGCTGCGGGTTGGCGCCGGACTGATGATGGCCGTGGGCCACGGTTTGCCCAAGATCCCGCCCCAGGAGGGGTTCGTCGGTATGGTGGAGGGCATCGGCCTGCCGGTGCCCCTGTTCTTTGCCTGGCTGGCGGGGATCGCCGAGTTGATCGGAGGCCTGCTACTCGCCGCCGGCCTGCTGACCCGCCCCGCGGCTGCGGTGATCCTCGGCACCATGCTGGTTGCCGCTTTCGGGGTGCATTTCGCCGCGGGCGACCCGCTGTTCGCCGTTGATGGCCCGAGCGCCGAGATGGCCGTGCTCTACGCCTTCGTCGCCCTGGCGTTCATGCTGGTCGGTTCCGGCCGGCTCGGTGTTGACCACCTGGTGCGCGAGCGTGTCGCGCGGCTGACCCCCTGAGGAGGTGCCATGAGCGAGGAAGAGGCTTCCACGCCCGCGGAGGGAACTTGGAAAAGCCGGCTGGGGCGCTGGCTGAACATTGCCCTGGCCATCGGTGCGCTGGTCGCCCTGGTCGGGACGTTCATCGTCTGGGGCGAGGGTGCATTCGGCTTCCTGCTGGCGTTCGTCGTCCTCTTCCCGGCTGCGCTGGTCTCGGCGCTGATGCGCTGGTGGCCGCGGCACTCGGCCGAGGGCGTGCGTGATGGCCTGTGCTGGCGGCGCCGGCTGTACATCAGCGCCGGCGGTATCGCCTTCGCGTCGCTGCTGTGCCTGGTCATCGGGGTGGCGTGGTTCGGGACCGCTCCCGGGACCATGTTGCTGGTGGCCGGAACCATGCTGCTGCCGCCGGCGGTGATACTGGGGCTGCTGGCCTTCTCCCTGCGCGATCGAGAGCGTCTGGCGGATACGGTGCGCGATCCGGGCGAGCCAATCGTCTACCAGGCCGAGGTGCACTGGGGGGTTTTCCTGCCCACCATCCTGGTGCTGACCGCGACGCTGCTGCTCGTGCTGGCGCCTCTGGGTACCTTCGGGTACGTCCTGGCCACCATCCTCTATTTGATCGTGCTGCCCGGCACCGCGGCCCATTCGCTCAGCATCTTCCTCAACACCGAGCTGGAGCTGACGCCGAACAAGCTGATCGCCGGTACCGGTCTGATCGTGCGCACGGCGCGTGTCTTCGAGCGTGAGCATATCCAGGCCGTCGGGGTCTACTACGGCTGGATGGGGCGCATCCTCGGATACGGACGCCTGAGCTTCGTCTGCAAGGACGGCACCAGCTTCAAGGTGCCGGGCATTGTCGATCCCGACGGTCTGCGCCACATCGTCGATCGAGGTCTGTAGGCCCTCGCGGTTACCCCGTAGTCGGCCGCGGTGGCGAGTCGACCCCGGTGTCCGCCAGGTACGGGTCGATGAGGCCGCGCAGGTCGACCCGTGCCTGCAGGCGCCGGCAGAGCATGAAGGTGCCCATGAACTTGCGGTGCAGGAACAGGGTATCGGAGGCTGGCGTCCCGGCGAAGCGGTCGCTGAAGAACATGGTCCGGCCCCGGTGGTAGACCCGCTCGAACAGGTCCGACGCGCCGAAGTCGTAGGCCCCTTGGTGACGCAGCGGCTCACTGGTCATCTCCAGCAGCTCCAGTAGCGCCCCCTCCTGCTCCGCTGACGCGCCAGGCTCCAGATACCCGAGTTCCCGTGCGCACGACTGCAAGACCTCACGGTCCCGATCCCGAGCGGCGCGCCCCATGCGCCGATAGGTTTCGACCAGTTCGGGGCGCACCGAGTGCGTGGCGCCGAAATCGAGCAGCACCAGGCAGCCGCGTTCGGCGTCGTAGAGGAAGTTGCTGAAATTGGGGTCGGTCTGCACCAGGCGGAACTCGAAGAGCTCGCGCAACGCCAGCCGGCTGAGCAACGAGGCCGCATGATCGCACAGGGAAGCCGGCTCGCCGCCCCGACCGGCCAGCTGATCGACCGGGGTGCCGTGGACATAGTCCATGGCCAGCACCCGGGGGGTGGTCAGGTCCCGGTGCACGCCGGGCAGGGTGATCTCCGGGTCGTCGCCCAGCGCCCGGTCGTAGGCCTCCAGGGCGTCGGCTTCCGCCTCATAGTCGGCCTCCTGGTGAAGCTGGCGCCTCGCCTCGTCGAGCAGGCTCTCGACGCGTAGGCCGCGCGGCATGAGGCCGCTGTGACGCATCACGAAACCGAGATTGTCCAGGTCGCTGTCGATGCTCTCGCGCACCCCGGGGAACTGGATCTTCAGCGCCAGTTCCCGCCCGTCGGCGGCCACGGCACGATGGACCTGGCCGATCGAGGCGGCGGCTACGGGGGTGAAGTCAAAATCACGGAACCGCTTGAGCCACCCTTTGCCGAACTCGCGGCGCAGGACGCTGTCGAGCTGGCTTAGCGGCATCGCCTCCGCCTCATGGCGCAGTGCGCCCATGATCTCCGCGATCTCGGGGGCCAGTACGTCGGTGCCGTCCATGGACATCAACTGGCCCATCTTCATCACGGCGCCCCGCATGCGCCCGAGTCGGTCGGTAATCCGCCGGGCGCGCTCCGGGGAGAGCTCGATCCGGCCCTGGCCCTCTTCGCCCCCGGTCAGGTCGCGCAGGCCGCTCCAGCCGATCCCCAGAGCTAGATCGCCGGTGGCCCGCCCCAAGTGATAGAGGCGACCCCACCGGCTGCTGGGTACAGCCCGGCTGCGGCGCTCGTCACCGCTGCCGCTCATGCGTTGTCGAGGGTCGAGAGCATGTACTCGATGGCCTTGATCAGTTCGTCCTCATCGGCCCGCCCGCGGTAGGCCGGCATGGCGCCCTTGCCCCGCAGGGTGGCGTCGAGCAGCTCGTCGATGTCGCGCGAGCGGTCCGCCCAGTCTGCCTCCTGCCCGAGGACCGGCGCACCGGCGATGCCGCGGTCGTGGCACGAACGGCAGCTCGGAGCGGTGCCACTGCGGTAGATGGCGAGTCCGGGGTGGTCTTCATTGCCCTGTTCGGTTTGGTCGGCCACTGGCTGTGCCTCAGCTTCCTCATCGGCCGATGTCGCCTCGTCGGTCGACACGCTGTTGTTTCCTTCCTCGGTTGCCGCCTCCTCGCGGGCGCCCTCCATCGGATCCTCGGCCGGCTCGAAATGCGCCTCCTGATCGCCCGTCTCGTCCGTCTCGGGGGTTTCAGGGGCGGATGAATCGTTGCAGCCCGAAAGGGCCAGCAGGCCCGCGGCGATGATCACCAACATCCAGTACCGCACGTGCATGGTGCACTCCTCTTGCTCAGACCGGCGTCTCTATCTCTGCAGTGTAGGCGGAGTGCGGTCTTCCGTCACGCTGCACCGATAGGGTCCCGGCGAGGGTGTTTTGCCCCTGGCACCGCCGGAGTCGGAATCAGTAAGCTGTGGCTCAGGATTCATTCGGGGGAGTGCCCATGCATTGGAGTCGCGAGTCCTGGATCGGGCTGGCAGCACTGGTGTTCGCCATCCTGATCTACTACCTGCTGCACTGGGTGGGGATGGCCTTCCTGGACGCCATCTGGGCCGGCCATGGCCTGGAACGCGGCTCGCCGGTGGCCGTGCTGCTCGGGCCGTTGGTCCTGGCTGTGGTCCTTGTCGTGACCGCCGCGGTCGCCGCAGTGCCGGCCTGGGCGCTGCTCTTTGCCATGGGGGTTGGGCGCTTCCTGGGCCACCGCGCCGGACTGTGGCCCCTGCTCGGATTGAGTGCTCCGGAGGGCAAGGATCTGCGTGCTCACCTCGGGGCCGCGCGTCACGCCGTGCGCACGGCGCTGGAGGCCGTGGTGGGGGTCGGCCTGTTCGTCCCGATGGGCATCCTCTACGGGGGGATCCTGATCGCTTTGGGTGGTGGCGGTGCACCCGGTGCTCTGGTCGACATCCTCGGTTACGGTCTGGGGTTTTTCCTGGCTTGGGCGACCATGCGGCTACTGGTGCGCTACTGGGGGCGCCTGGAAGCCCTGCGCGCCGATGCGCTGGCGCAGGCCGAGCGTGGGGCGCTGTGGCTCGAGCTCATCGGGCAGCGCATCCTGCGCCAGCTCAACGGCGGGCGACTGCCCCGCGATTGACGGGTGCGCACCGCCCTGGCGGCGGTGCGCTGGCTGGAAGTTCTCCCCCTCCCCGTTTTGTCGCTCTCCCGCAATCGAAGCGGGTTGTCAGGCATGCACCGGCGCTATGCTATAGGTGATTACTCTGGTCCCTCGCGTCGCGTCGCGCGGGATGGTCGGTGGCGATGAGATTGCCAGGGACGCGGTGGATAGCCGCGAAGCCGAGGGAGAGGTGCATGTTCGAGCGCATCAAAGACTGCCGTAATGTAAGTGACTTTCGCGAGCTGGCCCGCAAGCGGTTGCCCGGGCCCATCTTCCACTACATCGACGGGGCGGCCGAGGACGAGATCACCTATCGGCGCAATACCCAGGCCTTCGAGCGGTGCGATCTGGTACCGAACGTGCTCGCCGGGGTGGAGGAGGTCGACCCCTCGGTGACCGTGATGGGGCAGCGGCTGGGCATGCCCGTATTCTGCTCGCCGACCGCGCTCCAGCGCCTGTTTCACTACCAGGGTGAGCGCGCGGTGGCCGCAGCCGCGCAGAAATACCATACGTTCTTCGGTATCTCGTCGCTCGGTACGGTCAGCATTGAGGAGATCGGCGAGCGTTACTCCACGCCGAAGATGTTCCAGTTTTATTTCCACAAGGACCGCGAGCTGAACCGGGCGATGATCGAGCGTTGCCAGGCCGCCGGTTTCGAGGCTCTGACGCTGACCGTGGATACCATCACCGGGGGGAATCGTGAGCGGGACCTGCGCACTGGTTTCACTTCACCGCCGCGACTGACGCTGCGCAGCCTGGCTAGCTTCGCTTGGCACCCGCGCTGGGCATTCAACTACTACACCAGGGAGCCCTTCAGCCTGCCGCAGCTCAGCACCCACGTGCGCGAGGGGAGCAAAGTCCCCATCTCGGTGGGCGAGTACTTCTCGACCATGCTCGATCAGGGGCTGACCTGGCGGCACGCCGAGCAGTTGTGCGCCCAATGGGGAGGACCGTTCTGTCTCAAGGGCGTGATGAGCCCGGAGGATGCGCGGCGGGCGGTGGATATCGGTGCCTCGGCGATCATGGTCTCGAACCATGCGGGAAGGCAGCTCGATGGCTCGCGGGCGCCCTTCGATCAGATCGCGGAAATCGCGGACGCCGTCGGCGGGCAGATCGACATTATATGTGATGGCGGCATCCAGCGCGGTACTCACATCCTCAAGGCGCTTGCTGCCGGCGCCACGGCCTGTTCCGGCGGTCACCTGTACCTTTACGCGCTGGCCGCCGGTGGCCAGGCGGGGGTCGAGAAAGCGCTTGACAATCTCTACAACGAGGTCATCCGTGACATGAAGCTGATGGGGATTACGTCGCTGGATCAGTTGACACGGGATCATCTGCGCTATCGATAGGCGGTCCGCGTCGATCCATCGGCACCGCCGTCGCTGTCCGCCAAAACCATGCAGTCAGCAGATGCGGGCGGGCTCAGGAAGCCTCCCAAGCATCTCTCAAAGGCGCTGCCGAGGAGGCCCCGCAGCAAGCATGTGGTTACGAGTCAGTTGCCATCTGGAACTCGAGCTGGAGGGCGAGAGCCTCATGCTATTCATGCTGCGTGCACGCAGCAGTGGACGGCAGTGGGTGGCCCGGGATCGCTACGCCGTGCGGCCAAGCCTGCCCATCACGGAGTACCGCGACCTCTACGGCAATGCCTGCCAGCGCCTGCTCGCTTCTGCGGGAGCGCTTACGGTGTCGGTGAGCGCTGATGTTCGCGTGCCGGCTGGCGTCGAGCAGCAGCCGGGCGCGCCGTTCGTGCCCGTACAGGACCTTCCCCAGGAAACACTCATCCACCTGCTGCCCAGCCGCTATTGTGAATCGGACCGACTCCTTGCGCAGGCGAGCGATATCGTTGCCGGCCAGTCACCCGGCTATGACCAGGTGGCAGCCATCGCGACGTGGATCTATCACAATGTCGCATACCAGCCGACAACGGATCCGGAGCCGATCTCAGCGCAGCAGGTCCTTGAACGCCGTGCGGGGGTCTGCCGTGACTTTGCGCATCTGGGTATTGCACTCTGCCGCAGCCTCAGTATCCCGGCGCGCCTCGTGACGGGTTATCTCCAGGGGTTGGAGCCGATGGACCTTCACGCTTGGTTCGAGGCGTATGTTGGTGGTGGCTGGTTTACCTTTGATCCGACCAGGGAGACCCTTGAGGGTGCGCGGGTTCAACTCGGGCACGGCCGCGATGCGGCCGATGCCCCGGTCTTCCACCAGTTCGGACCGTCCGTCGTGCCGAGCGTGATGCAGGTGCAGGTTGAGCCGATCTCCGGTCCTGACGCAGGTCTCTTCGCCGCCGGGGTGGAACGATCCGCACGGGATGTTGGCTGACCCGGGGTCTGAAGAGACAGCGCCTGTGCCTCAGGGTTCAGCTATACAGGGGGCTAAGGTGGCGTTGGGGCTTTGCAGGACGCCGCGGGAAAGAGAAATGGTGGCCGGGGACGGAATCGAACCGCCGACACTGAGATTTTCAATCCCATGCTCTACCGACTGAGCTACCCGGCCATCGGCTGCGTATTCAAGCTGAAACCGCCCCCCGAGTCAAGGGGCGGCGCCGTTTTCAGCTGCCATCAGGGCTGAAATCCGGCGGTGGTGCCGAGCCTTGGCCAAAGAAGAAGTTCTCCATCTCGCGCTCGAGAAAGGCGCGGGCCTTGGGGTCGGCCGGGGTGAGCCGGTATTCGTTGATGAGCATAGTCTGCTGCTGGACCCACATGCTCCAGGCCTGCTTGCTTACGTTTTCGAAGATCCGCTGGCCCAGCTCGCCGGGGTACGGTGGGCGGTCCAGGGCGTCGGCCTCCTGCTGGAGCTTCACGCAGTGCACCTTTCTCGACATGCTGCCCTCTTGATGGATGTAAGCGTCCGGTTAGTGTACCGACCCGGTCCATGTTGCTGCCAGCGTACCTGGATTCAGGTCACCGGATAGCCGGCATCGCGGAGGATCCGCCGGATCGGTGCCGGCAGTCCGGGCAACGTCTCCTGGCCGGGACGGAACCAGCGGCGTTGGGCGGTGGGCTCGCCGACGGCGGTTGCCGCTGTGTGCCAGCGCAGCCGCACCGGCTGCAGGATCAGCTCAAAGTGGGTCAGTGCGTGGTGTCGCTCGGGTAGCCTTCCGGCCGGTTCGCAGTGCGCGCCCAACGCCTGTGCCCGCGCCAACGGGTCTTCGTCCGGCTGGCACTCCGGCAGGGACCATAGCCCGCCCCAGATGCCCGTGGCTGGGCGGCGTTCCAGCAGCAGGGTGTCGGTGTGCTCGATCAACAGCAGCTGCCGTTGGCGCCGGGGGCGCCGGCGCGCCGGTCGGGGGGCCGGGTAGGCCTCGGGATGGCCCGCCGCCCGGGCCGTGCACGCCGAGGCCAGGGGGCATAGCAGGCACGCCGGTTCCTGCGGCGTACAGACCAGTGCCCCGAGATCCATCAGCCCCTGGTTGAACCGGCGGCAGTCGTCTTCAGGGATGAGGGCGGCGGAAAGCGCCCACAGCTCCCGCGCGACCGGGTTGCGCCCGGGCCAGCCCTCGATGCCGGCGAGCCGCGCCAGCACCCGTTTAACGTTGCCGTCGAGGATCGGCGCGGGTAGGCCGTGGCCCAGCGAGCGGATGGCACCCGCCGTGGAGGGGCCGATACCAGGCAGCGTCTGCAGGGCCGCGAGCTCGTCGGGCAGGTGACCGTTCCAATCGGCCTCAATTCGCTGTGCGGCGGCATGCAGGTTGCGGGCACGGGCGTAGTAGCCCAGCCCGGCCCAGAGCCCGAGGACATCGTCGAGTTCGGCGTGGGCGAGGTCGATTACGTCCGGGTAGTGCCCCATGAAGCGCTCGAAGTAGGGTACGACGGTCTCGACCCGGGTCTGCTGCAGCATGACCTCGGAGATCCACACCCGGTAGGGCGTGGCCGGCTGCTGCCAGGGCAGGTCGTTTCGCCCGTGCTGCCGCTGCCACGCGATCAGTTGCTCCTGAAGCGCCTGGCAGCGGTCTGGGGTGGCCCAGCGGCGCATCCGCTCAGCGCAGCCGCCGCAGGAAGCTCTCCGCCTCCTGACGGATGCGGTCCTCGGCGCGGTCGGTTTGCTCCTCGAGCTCCTGTTCAATCCGCTCCCGGAAGCCCTCTCGGACCTTCTCTTCGGCCTCCTCGAGCCGCTGCTGGGCCTCGCGCAGACGCCGGATCTCCTGCTCGGTCAGCGCAGCGCGGAGGTCGAAGCGGATGCGTGGGCTGAACAGGTCACCGCTGAACTCCAGGGGTACGGTGATGTCCTTGAGCTCGCGAATCGGTCGGCCGTCGGCGTCCTCCAGGTTGTCGATCACCGATAGGCGCACGCGGTAGTCGATGGTCTCGCTGAGCACGTTGGCGTGACCGGCGCCGCGAGCGCGCAGGATCGGCGATTCGGCGCGCAGGTTGTCGTTGTGAATCTCGCCGTCGCGCAGCTCGAAGCCTGCCGTCAAGGATCCGAAATCCGTGCGTGCCTCGTCCTCCGGCGGCTCCGGCCTCGGCTGGGCCCGGACTCGGGCCACGCCCTCGCGGAACATGTGCGGGATGTTCAGGCCAAGCACCGCGCCCTCGCTGACATCCAGCTCGGCATCGCCGCGGAAGTCCTCGATCAGCTGGTAGAGGTTCTCGCCGCCGCCTTCGCCCCGCAGAGCGAAGCGGCCCCGGCCGTGGAGCCAGTCCCGCTCGAGGAGGTCCTCGAGCAGCGGTGCGAACCGCACGTTATCCAGGCGGTGGTCGAGCTCGAAGTACGGATAGTCGCCGCGGGCATCGAGGAAGGTGGCGGCGCGATACTCGCCCTCGTAGAGGCGAGCCTCCATGCCGGCAATGCCCACGCGGCCGTCTTTGCCGCTGAGATCTCCGCGGATGTCCTCGATCAGCAGCCCGGAGAGGGTCAGGGCGCCGATCTCCAGCCCGCCATTGAGTGCTAGGGTGCGCAGGGGCTCCAGCGGCAGGTCGAGAGCGACCTCCTCGAGATCGGGCAGGCCGGTATCCGGCGCCGTCGGCTCGTCCACGGCACGCCGTTGCTCGGCGGGCAGGTAGCGGTCCAGGTTGATCTCGTCGACGGTCAGATTGAGGGTCATGGCCGGGCCGGTCCAGTTCTCGATCCCGCCGTCGAGCTCGATGCGCGATTGATCCACATCCAAGCCGAATTCGGGCAGCAACAGTTGCTGGCCATCCAGCTCGATCCGTCCCGTGCCGCCGACACGGGTCAGCGCCGTGGCGTCTGCCGGCGTGGGCATGCCGACGTCCAGCCGGCTTAGGGCTGTGCGCAGATTGAACGCGGGCAGTTGCCAGTCGATGCCGCCAAAGGCGCCGTCTTCATCCATCTCCAGGTCGGCCGCCGCCTGGAGGGTGATCCCGGCGGCAGTGGCTTCCAGCTCCGGCCAGTCCACCCGCAGCGTCTCGCCCAGGCCGATGCTGCCGTGGCCGGTCACACCCAGACGCTGTTGGCGGCCGGGCACCTCGGCCCCCTGGGCCTCGATGAGCATCTCGAGTCCGTCCAGGTCGAACTGTTCCAGGGCCTCGTCCAGGGTGGCCTGCAGGCGCAGTTGACCGTCGATTCGGGGCAGATCTTCGCCCTGGCCGACCCAGCTCGACTGCACGGCCACCGGGCGCCCAAGGCGCAGCGCCTCGATGTCCAGGTCGAAGCGTTCCACCTCCTTGCGGTCATCGATGCTGCGGTCCTCCCAGAACAGCTGCCCGCGCCGGACCTGCAGTCCGCCGAAGGCGGCATCCCGGAGGATGGGTGGCAGCTCGCCGAGCGGTGCCCCGTCCGTCGGTTCCGCCGGCGGTTCTTCCTCCTCGGCGAACCGCGCGACCAGGTCCTCCCAGTTGCCTTCGCCCTCCTCGTTGATCATGAGCCGGGCGATGGGAGCCTCGACACTGACCAGCCGTGTCTCGAGCTGGCCCCAGAGCAAGGGCAGGAGACGCACCGCCGCGTCCACCCGTTCCACCTCCAAGAAGGGGTCCTCGTGGAATCCGTCCCGGTCGGCGAGGGTGACGCGGCCGGCTTCGACCCCCAGCCACGGGAAGAAGGAGAGCCGGATGTCCCCGTCGATGGTCAGCTCCCGTCCGGTCTCTTCCTGAACGGCAGCCGCGATGTCGTCCCGGTAGTCATTGGGGTCGAGGATCACGCTGATCAGCGTTGCCGTCGCCACCAGCAGGGCGAACAGCCCGATCACGGCGTAGAGGAACCACTTGAGTATCCAGGGCATAAACCGAGTCCTGCGTTGAACGTGTCCGATGGCTGGCATTCTATCGTGCCACGCCGTCAGGCTTGTCCCCGAGGATACGTGGGCTGGTATCGTACCGGTAAGGTCTTCGCGGAGTCCGCCATGCGTTTTTACCTGTACGTGGTTGTTGCCCTGATGATCCTCATGCTGGTCTGGACGTTCTTCATCTGGGATCCGGAGGAGATGATCCCCCCGGCCACCGAGCGTGAGGCGCCCGTCCACCCCGATGAGCAGCAGGAGTAGCCGAGGTGGCAGGACACGCCGGCGAGGTGTTTAAGCCCCTGGCCCTGTCGGTGCTCACCGTTTCCGACAGCCGGGGGTTGGCGGAGGATACCTCCGGGGCCGCGCTGGCGGAGCGGCTTGAGTCAGCCGGCCACGCCCTGGCCGGTCGGACCATCGTCCCGGATGATCGCTATCGGATCCGCGCCGAGGTCTCGGCCTGGGTTGCGGATGATCGGGTGGACGGGGTGCTCATCAACGGTGGGACTGGGCTCACTGCCCGCGACGTGACGCCGGAGGCGATCAGGCCGCTTTTTGATCGCGAGATCCCGGGCTTCGGCGAGCTTTTCCGGCAGCGCTCCTTCGAGGAAATCGGCAACGCCACCCTGCAGTCGCGGGCCGTGGCGGGTGTGGCCAACGCTACGCTCATCTTTGCCCTGCCGGGGTCCACCGGCGGGTGCTGCACCGCGTGGGATCGAGTGCTCGCCGATCAGCTCGATGCCCGCACCCGGCCGTGCAATTTTGCGACCTTGCTGCCCCGCATGCGTGGTTCGGAGCCCTTGGCGTAGCGCCCGAAATTCGGTACGCTACACCCCTTACCGCCCGTAGCTCAGCCGGATAGAGCGTCGGCCTCCGGAGCCGAAGGTCGCAGGTTCGAATCCTGCCGGGCGGGCCACCTTCCCCATCGCTTAACGCCAATCGCCCCCGCGGCAATCCGAAAGAACCGCGTCCGCTGCGCGGGCGCCGGAGCGCAGTGCGCCTTGCTGCGATCCGTGGGCCCGGTGGTCGCCGCAGGCATAGAGGCCCCCGCCGAGCCGCGCGCCCTGATAGGGCTCGGTCAGAGCAGGCGGTGCCTGGACCGGTTGTCCGTACGGGATGCGCTCTAGGCGCAGAGGCCGCCAATGATCGACCACCGGCCCGAACCAGTCACGCAGCTGCGATACGGCCTCGCACTGCAGGGTGGGGTCGTCCAGATCCTGCGCGTCCCCGAGCACCGTCGCGCTGACTAGGTGCCAGCCGGCTGGGGCATACTCCGGCGCGACCACGCTAGGCACCGCCAGGTGCAGGACGGGCCCCTCGCCCTCGCCGTTAAGCAGGATCAGTGGGTCGGTGACCGGTGGCTCAGGGACGGCGAACTGCAGACAGGTTACCGGTCGGCCGGCGGCGGTGGGCTGCCCGGTCAGTCGGGTGAAAGCCGGGCCGTCGGTGGCTACAACGACCGCATCGGGGCTGAGCCGTTCACCGTCCGCAAGCCGCACGCTTGGCCCATCCTCGATGGCCTCGGCGGCGGTGCCCAGCCGCAGTGTCACCCGCTCCGCGGGCAGCTGGTCTGCCAGCTGCCGGGGTAGGTCGCCCACGCCAGCGGCGGGGATCGCCGCATCGCCCTCGGCGAACATGCGAAAGACGAAGTTGAGCAGCCGGGCCGAGGTCTGGAGCTGCGGGTCGAGCAGCACGCCGCCGAACAGCGGCCGCAGGAAACGCTCGATCATCGGCCCGGAGAAGCCCTCGGCGGTGAGCGACTCGGCACTGCTGCGTTGCGGTCCGTACAGGGGGCTCTCGGGATCGCCGCGGCGCAGACGCGCCCGCAGCCGGGCGATGCGCACCTTGTCGCCCAGGCTGCCCACCGGCGCCCGCAGGGTCTTCAACAGCGCCTGCGGGGCGCGGAATGGATCGCTGAGGCGGTGCAGGCCGCCCTCGGTCCGGATCAGGGCCCCGGGGGCGAAGCGGCGCAGGCGTAGGGCGCCCAGGTCAGCGCGGGTGCGCAGCTCCGGGTAGGCGGTCAACAAGACCTGGAAACCGCGATCCAGCTGGAAGGCCGGCTCCTGATCGTCGGCCAAGCCGCCATCGAGGCGCAGGCGGTCGGTGCGAACCCGCCCGCCCACCTCCCTGGAGGCTTCCAGCAACCGGACGTGGGCACCACCCAGGGCCAGATCGCGGGCTGCGGCCAGGCCGGCCAGGCCGGCGCCGATCACCACCACTTGCGGATGTTCCGCGCTCATACTGCTCCTCCTGGGTGCGGACTCTGCGGGCTAGAGACCCTGCCGTTCGCGCCAGCGCTCAATGGCCTCCGCCACCTTTGCCGGGCACTCCTCCTGCGGGAGGTGGCCGCACGCCTGCAGTTCCACCCGCTCGGCGTTGGGCAGGGCGTCAGCCACGCGGTGGGAATCCGCGGCAGGGATGACTTCGTCCTCGACGCTGATGATGACCTGCGTCGGGGTCTCGATGCCTGCCAGGGGGCCGCGCACTTGCAGGGCGTCGGTCAGCGAGCGGTGCATCAGCTGCCCCCAGGCCCGGTCCCAGCCGGCCATGGCGGTGTGCATGGTCATGCGGGCCTCGCGCTCCGGGGTGATGGCGTCCTCGTCGTAATAAGAGCGCTCGAGCAGTTCGGTGCTTTTCCCGAACCAGCGCCCTCCCAGCAGGCTCAGGCGCTTGGCCTGCGGCAGTTGCGCCAGCCACTGGGGTAGCGTGGGTCGCTCTAGGGCGGCCATTGGGTTGATCAGCACCAGACCGGCGACCCGCTCGGGTGCCTGGCGTGCCGCCTCCAGAGCGATCACCCCGCCGGCGGAGTTGCCCACCAACACCGCCTCCTCCTGGCCGAGTTCATCCATGAGGCTGAACAGGTGGTCGACGTCGGCCTCCAGGGTGAAGGGGTTGGGTCCCTCGCCGGGATAGTCGGGCTTGTCGCTCAGCCCGTAGGGGATCTGGTCGTAGGCCACGGTGTAGCGGTCGCGTCCCAGTTTCGGCAGAAGCGGTTCCCAGGTCACGGTACTGAACGAGAAGCCGTGCAGGAGAAGCCAGGCCGGCCGCCCGGTATCGGCGTGCTCTTCGCCAGCGGCGACGTAGTGCAGCTGCAGCCCGTCGGGGTAACCGGGGAACGAGATCGAGACAAAGCGGCTGTCGTCACCGCCGAGTTCGCGGCCGTCCTTGACCCCGTCCGCCGGCTGCGTGGGGATCATGAACGGCCCGATGGCGAGAACCAGGCCCGCGAGTATGAATAGGCCGCCGACCACGATACCGATGCCCTGCAGGATGGTGCCGACTGTCCCCACGCTCATCCCCCTTGCTGGTCTTCCGTTCCGGGCCAAGGCTACCACGGCCGTGGCGGCGCTTGCCGCGTGCGGCGGTCTGTGCAGTTGACCCGGTCGCGCGGCGGCGCTAGCGTTCACGGGAGCCTGGCAACCACGCGCACCTGCGCCGGAGTCGGCAGAGCATGGTCCCTTCCGGCGGTTATCGCGGCTTCGTCCTGGCGGCACTGTTCCTGATGCTCGGCCTTTCTGCGGGGACCGCCGGGCCGGAGCGGGGCTGCCCGGACGCCGACTACGGCGAGCGCTTCCACGAGGCCCTGGAGGCGGCGCGCGCCGATGACTGGTCCCGCGTGGCCGAGCTTGAGCCCTGTCTCGGCGATGCCCACCCGATGGCCGCCTACCTCGACTTCCACCGTCTGCGCAGTGCGCTCCCCGAGGTCGATCCGCAGCGTGTGGTGGCCTACCGCCAGCGCTATGCCGGTACCCCGCTGGCCGATGTCCTCAAGCGCGTCGCCTTGCGTCGCTACGCCGAGGCGGGGGACGACGCGGCGGTGCGCCGGGTGACCGACGAGCCACCCGCCCGCCTGGCTCTGCGCTGTCACTGGTGGCAGGCCCATCTGGAAACGCGCCGGGGAGAGGCCCTCGCCTTTGCCCGGCGCACCTGGCACGCCGGGGTCTCGCGGCCGTCAGCATGCGACGGGCTATTCGAGGCAGCCCGCGGGGCTGGCGTCATCGACGACCGGGCTGTCTGGGAGCGTATGCGTCTGGCCTTTCGCAACGAGCAGGCGGGTCTGATGCGCTATCTCGAGGGGCTGCTCGGTGGGGAGCGCTGGCTGGTCGCCGCCGAGTGGCTCCAGCGGCTCGACCGAAATCCGGCGCGGATCATCGAGCTCGATGAGGGTCTGCCGCCGCGGCTGCGTCGACAGCTTACTGCCGACGGGCTCTACCGGCTGGCCCGCGTGGACACCGCGGCCGCGCGCAGTTATCTGGAGCAGAGTGGCGACGGGCTTGCCGAGCTGCCCGCGGGCGAGCGGCGGGAGGTGTTTGAGCGGGTTGCCTGGTACTCGATCATCCGGGGCATCCCTGAGAACCGCGGTTGGGTCGACCGGTGGCTGGCCGAGCAGGACGATACCGATTTGCTCGAGCAGCGCATGCGCCGGGCGGTGATCGAGGAGCAGTGGACCGACCTGGTCTACTGGTACACCCGTCTGCCCGAGGCCTCCGCACGCAGTGCGCGCTGGCAGTACTGGCTGGGTCGGGCGCGGGCCGAGCTGGGAGACCCGGCGCTGGCAGGTGAGCACTGGCGGGAGGCGGCGGGGGAGCGCTCGTTCTGGGGGTTCATGGCGGCCGAACGGGTCGGGCGGCCCTATGCGCTGCGCGAGGTCCGCCCGGAACCGGATCCGCCTGCTCCGGATCCCGCCCTCCTGCGGGTCCGCCTGCTCCACGGTGTCGGTGAACTGCGTCTGGCCCGGGACGAGTGGCGCCACCTGCTGCAAGGCCGTGAGGCGGCGGAACAACGCGCCCTAGCTGCCCACGCCTACCGGCAGGGGTGGCACGAGCTGGCGGTGGTCGCCGCCAACCGCGCCGGGGCCCACGAGGCGTTGCAGTGGCGTTTCCCCCATGCCTACCGGGATGCCTTCCGGCGGGCGGCCGCGGAGACCGGCATCGAATCCTGCCTGCTCATGGCGGTCGCCCGGCGCGAGTCGGGTTTCCATCGGGATGCCGTCTCGCCGGCGGGGGCCCGCGGGCTGATGCAGCTGCTGCCGGGTACTGCCCGCCAGATGGCCCGTTCCAACGGTGAGCCCCTGCCGGATGCCCGGGCGCTGAACGATCCGGAACTCAATGTGCGCCTCGGTGCCGAGTATATGCAGCGGCTATTGGAGCGCTTCGAAGGCAACCGGCCGAAGGCACTGGCGGCCTACAACGCCGGTCCGAGCCGTGTCGCGGGGTGGCTGGAGCGGGATGGACGCCCTCTGGATGTCTGGATCGAGTCGATCCCCTACTACGAGACCCGGCGATACGTGCAAGCGGTGCTTGCCTACCGCACGATCCTGGCCCACCTAGGCGGGCTGGAACCGGTGGCCTCGGTGGTCACGCACGAGGAGATGGCCCTGGTCTACGGGGAGCCGACGGACGACCGGGAACCGGCCACGGTGCGCCTGAGCCGGCACCCGGCGGATGGCCCGCTGCCGGGGTCTGACGATCCTCTGCGGGACTGAGCGGCGCGCCGCGCCCTGTTACCCTGATCCCCCGTTCGCCCGGTCGCGGCTCTGCTGCACCCGGGCGTTTCCGGAGTCGCTCAAGCGTTAGGGAAACCGACGTGACCGTACTCAACCAGAAAGGACCCTCCTCTTGGCACTGGCTGGTGGGCGGGGCTGCGCTCGTGATCATCCTGGCCGGGCTCCAGGCGGTCTCCGGCATCGTCAATCCGCTGCTGCTGGCCGCGTTCCTGGCCATCGCCTCGGCGACCCCGCTGAACTGGATGCAGCGCCGCGGCGTGCCGGCAGCGGTGGCGGTGATGATCCTCTTCCTGGGGGTGGGGCTGGTCTTCTTCCTGCTCTTCCTCGCCCTGCGCGGCGCGGTGGAGACCATGGCTGCGCAAGCGCCGCAGTATCAGGAGCAGCTCACCGTGGTCTTCGGTCAGGTGCGCGATTACGTCGTCGCCATGGGTGTGCCGCCGGAGGCCCTCCCCGAGGAGGTGCCGCTGCCGGCAGTGGGTACGCTGACCGATGCGGCGGCGACCATCGCCAGCGGCATCGGCCAGTTTACGGCGGCCACCTTCCTGGTGCTGCTCGCCTTCATGTTCCTGCTGCTCGAGGAGAGCACGCTGCCCGGCAAGCTCTCGGTGGCCTTCCCGGCCAGTCGTCGGGCGCGGGTGCGCACTCGCCGGTTCCTCCACGCCGTTGATCGCTACATCTTCATCAAGAGCGCGACCAGCACGCTGACCGGCGTGATCATCGGCACCGGGCTCTGGCTGATTGGGGTGGATTTCCCGATCCTCTGGGGCATCCTCGCCGGATTGCTGAACTTTATCCCCACGGTCGGGTCGATCATTGCTGCCGCCCCTGCGGTGGTGGTGGCCCTGCTCGGGGGAGGGCTGCTCGATGCGGTGCTCACCGTCGTCCTTTACGTGGCGGTGAATGTGGCCATCGGTTCCATCACCGAGCCGCGATTGATGGGGCGGACTCTGGGGCTGTCGCCACTGGTGGTGTTGATCTCGTTGATGGTCTGGGGCTGGGTGTTCGGGCCGGTAGGGATGCTGCTGTCGATCCCGCTGACCATGATCGCCAAGCTGGCCCTTGAGGCGCAGCCCGAGACCCGCTGGATCGCCGCGCTGCTCAGCGATCGCGCCGACGAGCGCATCGGCTGACCCGCACGGCCCCGCCCCGGATCGGGCGTGCCCGATCCGGGGCGGCCTGCAGCGACCTCGTGGCGGTCAGCGCCGCGGGCCGAACTCCTCACGGAAGCGTTCGCGCTGCTCGGCGTCGAGCAGTCCGATCATCTCGTTGCGCATGCGCACGCGCTCGGCCAACAGCTCGCCCTGCAGCTCGGACATGCGGCCATGGAGCTCTTCGATGGCGTCGGGGTCCGGCTGCTCGACCGCCATCAGCTCGGCCATATCGTCGCGCATTTCGGCCAGTTCGACCCCTACGTGGGCCTCGAACTCCCGGTAGGCGCGGCGGAGCTTGCGCATCTCGGCGAGCTTGTCGCCCTCAAGCTCCAGCTCCCAGAGGGGCGTCCGTGGATCACCGAAGCCGCCCTCAAAACCGCCGCGCATCCAGTCCCAGCACGCGCCGTAGCCCAGGCCGGAGCCCATGCCCATTCCCATGCCGGGTTGCTGCATCGCTCCGGCACCCGGGCCTCCAGGCCCGAAACCTTGTCCCATGCCGGCGCCGCGATCGGCCTGAGCCGCTGCCAGCCCGCTGCCGAGCAGCGCCGCGGTAGCGAGGGCGATCAGGGATGCGGTTCTTCTGCTGCCGCGAACTCGTCCTGCCATGGTCATGCCTCCCTTGAGAGTCGCTCTCTCCATCGATGCGTGATCCGGCGGCAGCGGTGCCGCCGCCGGGTCCTGTGGAAAACGGGTCGGGCGGCCGATCAGGCCGCCGCGGCGGCGAGGAACAGGCCGATGACGCAGGCCAAAGCGGCCATCCAGGCCAGGCTGCGCAGGCTCGCGTAATCGCCGATGTAGAACAGCCCGTAGGCAATTCGCAGCAGGACGAAGAGCACCGCCAGGGTGTCGATCACGCCCTGCGCCGCGCCGACTTGGTGGGCGATGATCACCGCCGCCGCAAAGGGCGGGAAGGCCTCGTAGCCGTTCTGCTGGGCCCAGTGGGCGCGCTTTGGCCACCCTTCCTGGCGGTCGAGCCACTCCCGGGGGCGGGTGTTGTCGAACTGCCCGCCACCAAACTTGGCGGCGCCGGCGAAGGCCATGGGCAGGATGGCGGCGACGAGGACCATCCAGTAGCCGAGGGACATGGGCATCTCCTTCCACTGGCTGCGACCCCCGTCCGGGGGCCTCCGGCCCCAGTCTAGGGCAATCCGCGCCTCCCCGCCTATTGTCCCGTCGACGATGCCGGCGGGCCCGGCGCTCAGCCGGTCTCGTTGCGCAGCTGCTCGGCCCGCTCAATGAGTTCGGCCCGGCGGATCTTGAGTCCCCGCGTCTCGGGCAGCGGGTGCCAGGCAACCGGGGTCATGTGCGGGCTCAGTCGGGCTCGCAGCCACTCGCGCAATGCGCTCACGGGGAGCTCGTCGCCGTTCGTCTGCACGAACGCCACTGGGCGCTGGCCGAACTCGCGATCGCTGCGTGGGACCACCACCGCCTCGCGGACCACCGGGTGCTCGCGGAGAGCCGCCTCGATGGTCTCAGGCTGGATGTTTTCGCCGCCGCTGATGAACTGGTTGTCGCGGCGTCCCGTGATCACCAGGCGCCCCGCATGCCAGTACCCCAGGTCGCCGGTTGAGAACCAGCCGTCCCCGTCGGTCAGCGGCGCCACGCTGCCGCCGTCAAGGTACCCCGGGCAGAGCGTCTCGCCGCGCACGCGGATCTCACCCTCGTCGATGCGCAGCTCGCGGAAGGGCAGGACCCGTCCGCCACCGCGCAGCGCAGGCCAAGTGGCCACCTGAGCGGTCATCTCGGTCAGGCCGTAGCTCATGTAGCACGGAACCCCCCGCGCCTGCGCCTGCTCCAGCAGATCGGCCGCTACCGGCCCGCCGCCGAGCAGCACGCAGCGCAGGAAGGGCAGGGGGGTGTCGGCCGCATGCAGCAGGCGGCGCAGCTGGGTCTCCACCATGGAGACATGGCTGATGCGGTGGGTGCTCAGGAAGGCCGCGTCCTCGCTGCGACCACCAACGACCATGGGTACCCCGGCCTCCAGGCAGCGGAAGATGATCCCCAGCCCGCCCACATGGAACAGGGGTAGGGAGAGCAGGTAGCGATTCGGGCTGCGCAGCGGCAGGTATGCCAGGGCGCCCTGGGCGCTGCGTACGTAGTTGGCGTAACTGTGTGCCGCGATGCGCGGCGTCCCGGTCGAGCCGGAGGTGGCCACCCCGGCGCAGGGGGCGTCGGCCTTGAAGCGCCACTGCAGGTCCGCAGCGGGTGTGCCGGGCGGGCCTTCGCCGGTGTGTCGGAGTTCGGCGCCGGGGGCTGGGATCAGACCGGAGATGCCGTGCCCGGCCAGCAGCCCCTGCAGGGCGGCCTCCGGCATGCGCTCCGAGACCGGCAGGACACGCCCGCCGGCCCGCAACACGGCCAGCCAGTCGATGACCCCGGCGGTGTCGGTGGTGATGCGAAGGGAGGTCCATGTCCCGGCGCCGAGGCCCTGCTCCTGCAGGGCCCGGGCGCGCCGGCTGACCGCCTCGTGGAGGGCTGCGAAGGTGTAGCAGAACCCCGGTTCGATGAGCGCCGGGTGCTGCGGCCAGCGGTGGCTGGCCCGCGTCAGTCGGCACGGGAACCGGGCGGGCATGGTCACAGCAGCGGGGCCTCCGCAGTGAGCTGCTCACGCCGGCGTACCGGCTTGGTTGTGTGCCCGGGCTGGCTGCGCAGGGGCTCGAGCAGGGCCTCGGGCCAGGCGCCGAAGGTATCCAGTCCCGGAGTGGCCTGCAGCCCCCACCTCGCGGCCAACCGGGCGTAGAGGTCCAGGGTGATGTTGCTTTCGAAGGCAGCGCTGAGCACCACCTGCACACCGGCGCTGGTGGCGGCGTCGATCCACGCGCGGGTGCGGGTCAACCCGGTCAGCATCGGCTTGAGGACCACTGCACCGAGCCCGGCGGTGGTGAGGTCGGCGTCCGGATGCTCGCGGAGTGTCTCATCCCAGGCGAAGGGGATGGCTGTCCGTGACGACCATCCGGCGTACGAGGCACCCGGGCGCAGCGGCTCCTCGATGAAGGCCACGCGCTCCGCGGGCAGCCCGGCGCAGAGGCGTGCCGCCTCCTCGGGGGTCCAGCTGCGGTTGGCGTCCAGTCGCAGCTGCGTGGTAGCGGGCAGCCGGTCAAGGATGTACGCCAAGCGGCGTGCGTCCTCCGCCACGCTGGCCCGGCCCACCTTCACCTTAACGCAGGGGCCGACCGGTGCGTCGATGCGGCGTTGCTCGTGGCCGATCAGGCGGCAGCTGGTCACCTGCGGCGTCTCTCCGGGAGGGTGGACCCACTGCAGCCAGCCGGCCTCCAGGCCGAAGCGCGCGGCCGGTGGGAGCGCCCGCAGCGCCTCGGGGACGCCGGTGCCGGAGGTGGCCTGCTGCAGCTCGCCGGCGGCCCTTTCGGCACCGGCGGCGAAGAAGTGCCGGCAGGCGTCGATGCATTCGTCCAGGCCCTCGGTGCTGAACCCGGGCAACGGGGCGATCTCCGAGATGGCCCGGCATCCTTCCTCGCCCTCCCAGAACAGCAGGGCGCCGTGGCGCTCCGCAACCGGGGCCGTGCCGGGCAGAAGCGCCACCCGGTAGCGGCGAACCTCCACCGAGCGCAGCTGCGTGGACACGGTTAGGGGTTGTGCTTGAAGCGCCGGAAGTTCGGCTTGCGTTTCTCCAGGTAGGCGTTACGGCCCTCCTGCCCCTCTTCGGTCATGTAGAAGAGCATGGTGGCGTTGCCGGCCAGCTCCTGGATGCCGGCCTGCCCGTCGACGCCGGCGTTGAATGCGGACTTGAGTGCGCGCAGGGCGATGGGCGAGTGCTCGAGGATGCGCTGGCACCAGGCCACCGTCTCGCGCTCCAGGTCCTTCAGCGGCACCACCTTGTTGACCAGGTCCATGGCCCGCGCCTGCTCGGCGTCGTACTGCCGGCACAGGAACCAGATCTCCCGGGCCTTCTTCTGGCCGACGACGCTGGCCATGTAGCTGGCTCCGAAGCCGCCGTCGAAGGAGCCCACCCGCGGTCCGGTCTGGCCGAAGCGCGCGTTGTCGGCGGCCACCGTCAGGTCGCAGATCAGGTGCAGCACGTGGCCGCCGCCGATGGCGTAGCCGGCCACCATGGCGATCACCGGCTTCGGACAGGAGCGGATGTCGCGCTGCAGGTCGAGGACGTTCAGGTGGTGGGTGCCCTGCTCGTCCTGGTAGCCGGAGTCGCCGCGCACCCGCTGATCACCGCCCGAGCAGAAGGCCAGGTCGCCGTAGCCGGTCAGGATGACCACGCCGATCTCCTGGTCGAAGCGGGCATCGGCGAGGGCCTGCTGCATCTCAAGGACGGTGCGCGGCCGGAAGGCGTTGCGCACCTCGGGGCGGTTGATGGTGATCTTCGCGATCCCGTCGGCCTTGTGATAGAGGACGTCCGTGTAGCCGCTGGAGCAGTCGGTCCAGTCCAGCGCCGTTTCGATGGAGTTCGGGTGCTCTTCGCTCATATCAGGGGTGCTCACCGGTGCAGATGCGTTGGATGACTGCGGCCACCGCCTCGGGGGCCTCGGCGTGGCAGTTATGCCCGACGCCATCGATTTTGACAACCGTAAGCCCCGGGGTCTGGGTGGCCAGGTCGTCGGCGATGGCCGAGAACTTCTGATCCCGCGCGCCGGCGATGTAGGCGCAGGGGGCTGCGAGGCGGCGCAGCGCCGGGCGCAGATCCGGCTGTCCGGCCAGGCTGGCGGCGCGCAGGGTCGCGGCCAGGTGTTGGGGGTCGTGTCCGGCCCGGCGCTGTATCAGGGCCCGGCGACGTGGCTCGCTCAGGTCGGCGAAGACCGGTTGGCGGTACCAGGCGTCCAGGTTCTCCAGCCATGAGCCGGTGCTCAGACGTCGGGCCCAGGCATCATCGTGGCGACGCCGCTGCGCCCTTGCCGAGGCATCCTGCAGCCCCGGGTGGGCGCCCTCTAGGATCAGCGCGCTGATTCGCTGGGGATGCCGGTCGGCAAGCGCGAGGGCCAGGCGACCGCCGAGGGAGTAGCCAACCAGGGCGAAGCGCGGCGGCAGTTCGGGGGCCAGGCGCGCCCAGAGGGCGTCGGCCAGCGCATCAAAGGTTTGCCCCGGCGGCGGTGCGCCGTCGTGTCCAGGCAGGGGCGGGGTTCGGCAGCGCAACCCCGGCGCCAGCGCCTCGGCCACCGGCCGCCACTCGTCGGGATCGCCCAGGAAGCCGTGCAGGCAGACGACATCGGGGGTGTGGGCGGTGGGTCCTGCATCCGCCATCGGTCACAACGCCTCGAGGGCGCGGAACAGGGCCGCTATCTGCCCGCTGCCGGCGCCGGGCGGGCACACCACTTCGATGACGCTGCCGCCGGGCCTGGATCGCGCCTCGCGGTGAGCCGCCTGGAGGCTGTCGCCGTCGCCGCAGTGCCAGTAGGGCAGCCGGAACTGCTCGGCCGCACGGGCGAACCCGTAGCCGTGGGGCATGCGGAACAGGCGGCGATGGGCCTCGCCGGTCTCTTCGCGGGCCGGCAGCAGATCGAAGATGCCGCCGCCATCGTTGTTGAGCACCACCACCACGCAGGTATGTCGGGCCTCGCCGAGCAGGGCCAGGCTGTTGAGGTCGTGCAGGGCCGATAGGTCGCCGACCACCAGCGTGACGCCGTCCCGGTGGTGGTGGGCGAAACCGGCGGCGGTGGCGATCAGCCCATCGATGCCGCTGACGCCGCGTTGCGTGACGCAGGGGTTGCCGTGGGCGGGTGCGGCAAAGAGATCGAAGACCCGGATCGGTAGGCTGTTGCCGGGGAACAGCGCCATGCCTGGTGGCAGCACCTGGCTGATTCGCTCGGCGGCGGCCGGCTCCGCGAACGGGGCGTTGGCCAGCGCCGTGCGGCACGCCTCGGCCACCCGGGCGCGGGCCTCGGCAAGGCCGGGTAGTGGCGGCTGTGGCGCGTCGGGGCGAAGGGTGCGGCATGCGGCGGCGATATCCGCCTGAACCGTGGTCGCGTGCCAGTCGGGGTCGAGATCCTCATCGCCACGGGTGACCAGCCAGCGCTGCGGTGCGTGGTCGGCGAGCCAGGCGGGCAGCCGGCGGCCGGTGAGCCGGCCACCGAACTGGACGACCTGGCGGGCGTGGCCCAGGGCCTCGCGCCCGGCGGCCGTGGCAAGCAATAGCTCCGCCCCGCCGACCACGCACGGGTGGGCGCGCAAGCGCAGCTGGCTGCCGGGGTCGGCGAGGACGGGGATGTTGCCGGCGGCGGCGGTCTCCAGCACCGCTTCGGCCTCGTCGCTGCGCAGCTCACCGGCGACGAACAGCTGCGGTGGGTCCGCCTCCTTAAGCGGCGGCGCCGCTACTTGCCCCTGGTGGCCGGGTGGCAGGGGCGGGGGCGCCGCGGGTTGTTCGGCGCCCCCGTAGAGGGGTTCGCGCAGCGGCATGTTGATATGGATGGGCCCGCTGCCGCCGGGGTCGGTGGCGGCGGTCAGGGTGGCGTCCAGACGCCGGTTCAGCCAGCGGCCGCACAGCGCCGTCTCGGGTGTCGGCAGTGCCAGGGTGGCCCGTACCAGCGGGGCGAAGAGGCCCTCCTGGGGCATGGCCTGGTTGGCGCCGCAGTCGTGTAGTTCGGGCGGTCGATCGGCGCTGATCACCACCAGGGGTAGCCGGCTCTGCCGGGCCTCCGCGACCGCGGGGTGGAGGTTCGGCACTGCTGTGCCCGAGGTGGTGATCACCGCTACCGGGCGCTGGCTGGCGCGAATCAGCCCCAATGCGTAGAAGGCCAGGCCGCGTTCGTCGAAGTGGGTGTGCACGCGCAGCCCGCAGGCGGCCTCGGTTCGTCGGGCGGCGGCCAGTGCCAGAGGGGCACTGCGGCTGCCGGGGGCGATGCAGAAGTCCACCACGCCGTGGCCGTGCAGACGGTCGATAAGGCTGCCGGCCCAGGTGGCGTTGAGGTCCTCGGTGCGCACGCTGTCCCCCGGACTAGCCCTGCACGGCGGAGAGGAAGGACTCGATCTTGGCCTCCAGCTCCTGCCACTCGGCCTCGGGCTCGGAGCCCTGGACGATGCCGACGCCGGAGTAGCACCAGGCCCGGTCGCCGGCGACCAGCGCCGAGCGGATAGCCACGGCCAGCTCCGAGGCATCGCCGGAAAGCAGGCCGATGACCCCGCTGTACCAGCCGCGGCGGAAACCCTCCTGGCGGCTGATCAGGTCCTGGGCCCGGCGGCGCGGGAAGCCGCAGACCGCCGGTGTCGGGTGGAGGGCATCGAGCAGTTGGTGGTCGCCGACCCCCGGGCGCAGGGTCGCCTCGATGGGCAGCCGGCGGTGCTGGATGCGGTCGAGTTTGAGCACTCCGGCCTGCTCGGGGGCGTCGATGCGGATCGCCCAAGGCTCGAGTTCCCCGCGGATGTAGCGGGTGACCCAGGCGTGTTCGCGGACCAGCTTAGAGTCCTCCCGCAAGGACGCCTCCAGGGCGGCGTCCTCCGCCGCGGTCTCACCGCGGCGCACAGTGCCGGCCAGGGATTCGGTCTGGACCGAACGCCCGCTGCGGTAGAACAGCCGCTCCGGCGAGCAGCCCATGAAGATCCGTCCGGCGTGCTCGATGGCGAAGCAGTAGCTGCCGTCGGTGATCGCCGACCAGCGGCGCAGCGTGGTGAAGGCGGCCAGCGGGCGGTCGAGTCGGAGGGCTACCTGCCGGGCCAGCACCGCCTTGTGCACGTGGCCGACCCGGATGTCTCGGAGGATCGCCTCGATGCGGCTGCTGCACTCGGCGAAATCCAGGTCCTCCGTGCGGTCGGTGACCCGTGCCGGCCGGTGTTCGCTCACGGCTGCCGGGCGCAGATCCTCAAGGAGCCCGGTCAGCTCGCTCCGGCGTTGCCGGAGTTCCGCAGCACTTTCGGCGTACAGGTTGACACTCAGCTGCTGCCCGGCGCGGTTGCCTTGCAGTTCCACTGCGGGGAGTAGGGCCAGGCTGGCTGGGAAACCCTGCCACTCGCCGGCACCAGAGCGGCCATCGAAGGAGAAGGCGCAGAGCAGGTGGACCCCGGGGTGGCGCGCCAGGCTCTGGGCGTGGCGCAGCAGCGCGGGGTGGTCGTCCGGGGTGTCGGCCGTGTACCGCCAAGCGGCGCCGATGCCGGCCAGGCGGATCTGACCGGAGCGGTCCTGCCAGTAGCAGCGCGGCGCCAGCGGGTTGGCCTCCAGCCAAGCGAGCGGGTCGACCTCCGGTACGGGCACGCTGGCTCGCACCAGGCCCGGGCTCTCGAACCGCCACTGCCGCACCTGCACGAGCAGGTCCTCGATGGCCTGCTCCGCGGGGTCGCAGGGGCTCCCTCGACGGTGGCCGGCGTCCCCGCTCGGTGGGGTACCCGGCACGTTGGCACGTTGCGGGCTGTGAGGCATCGCGATCCAGGGGTTGGTGGTGCTGCGCCCGGCACGGATCAGGGTGTCGCGCAGGGGTTATACACTACCTGAACGAGCACTCGCGCGCACGCATGCGGCGTGCGGTTGGCGGTTCGGCGGCGCGGTGCCTGCGCGGCCCCGTGGGCCGGTTCAGCGGCGACGCACGAACCGGCCGGTCAGAGCCTCGATGCCGGCGATGCGCTCGGTGACCGCCTGCAGCCGTTCGTCGGTTCGCAGCGATTCGCCGGTGACCCGCTCGGCCACCCCCTCGATGCTCGAGACGCTGCGCGCGATCTCCTGCGAGGTGGCCCCCTGCTGTTCGGTGGCGGTGGCGATCTGGCCGGCCATGTCGCGGATCTCGTCGACGGCCGCCTGGATCTCCTGCAGCGAGCTGCTGGACTCGTCGGCGTGCGCCAGGGTCTGCTCGGCGCGACTGCGGCTCTCACGCATGGCCTCGACGGCCTCGGCCGAGCCGCTCTGCAGCGACTCGATGATGCCATCGATCTCGCGGGTCGATTCCGCCGTCTGCCCGGCGAGCTTGCGCACCTCCTCGGCGACGACGGTAAAGCTGCGCCCCGCCTCGCCGGCGCGGGCGGATTCCACCGACGCATTCAGGGCGAGCAGGTGGGTCTGCTTGGTGATCTTGCCGATGAGGGTGGCCGCCTTGCCGATGCGCTCCGCCTCGCCGTTGACCCGTTCGATGGTGGCCGCGGCGTTCTCGATGTCGCGGACCAGGGAGCGCACCGCGGCGGTGCTCTGTTCCACGGTCTGCCGGCCCCGCTCGGTCTGTTTCCCGGCGCGCTCGGTGGCATCGGCGGTGGCCGAAGCGTTCTGGGCCACCTCCTGGACCGTCGCGCTCATCTGTTCCATGGCGGTGGCTACGCTGCGGGTTTCGTCGCTCTGCTGCTGCGCCTCGTCGCGCACCGCGTGCATCGACTGGCGGGCCTCGGCGGCCTCTGCGGAGAGGCGGCGGGCGTCGTCCCCCAGGCGCTTGGCGATGGCCTGGGTCTCGGAGGCGAGGTGCAGCAGCGCCAGATGGATCGACGCTCGATCGTCGCGGCGGCCGAGGTAGATCGCCTCGCTGAGCGGGTCATCGAGCAGCGCTCGGGCCTGCTCGCGGGCGCCACGGAGCTGACTCAGCACCTGCAGGCCGGCGGCGCCGAGGGCGGCGATGCCGGCGGTGCCGAGCGACAGCTGGCCCCCGGTGCCGACCGGCAGCAGGGCGCCGAGGGCGACGCCGAGCAGTGCGGCCAGCGCACCGCCGGCCAGCCAGACGCCACCGCCCGGGCGCCGCCGTTCGATCAGCCCGGCGGGCAGGGGGCCCTTGTCCGGCTCCGCGGCGCGCAGGCGCCGGTAAGCGCGTTCGGCCCGCTCGATCACCGCCTCGTCGCCGATCTGCTGACGCACCGACTGGATCTCGGTGATGTTGCCCGTATCGTCTCGGATGGGCGTGGCGTAGGCGTGAACCCAGTAGTGATCGCCGTTCTTGCAGCGGTTCTTGATCACCCCCATCCACGGTTGCCCGGACTGCAGGCGCTGCCACATGTGCTCGAACACCACCCGCGGCATGTCCGGGTGACGGATCACGTTGTGGGGTTGCCCGATGAGTTCGTCCGGTTGGTAGCCGCTGATGCGGACAAAGTCCTCGTTGATGTAGCGGATCCGTCCGCGGGAGTCGGTGGTCGACAGGATGTTGGCGCCATCCCAGACGGCAACACGGCGCTGCGTGACCGGTTCGTTGACTCGCAACGCGGAGCCCTCCTCTGTGTCGGCGGCGGCGCGGCCGCGCCTGAACCAATGTATGATCCAGAGTACGGTCTTTCGTTGGTGGAGTCACTTCCCTGTGGGCGCGGTCGGGGTTGGGCCAACCGCTGCTCCGGGGCTACAGTGATCCCGTGGGGAATCGGTCCCCGCAGGGCCGTGGGCCGCTGGTTCCTGCACTGCTGAGGGTGGACGTTTGCCCAGATTGAATGCCGAGTCCGACCCGGACGACTTACTTACCCTGGCCGCCGAGTCGGTGGGCTTGGGCGTATGGCGTATCGACCTGCAGACCGAGTGCATCGAGCTGTGTCCGCGCGCCCGGGCCCTCTTCGGCTTGACCGACGACGCCCCGCGGCCGGCCCGCGAGGGGCTGGACCACTATGCCCTCGAGCATCGCGAGCGGTTGCAGGAGGCCTATCGCCGGTGCATCGATGACGGCACCGCCTACGATGTCGAGTTCCAAGCCCGGGTTGCCGGCGGGGAGCAGCGCTGGCTGCGCGCGACCGGGACGCCGGTGCGCGATGCCGCCGGCCGGATGACCGCGGTGGCCGGCGCCCTGCTCGATATCGAGGATTATAAGGCGCGCGAGTCCGAGCACGCCGAGGCGCGGGTGGCGGCCGAGCGCACGGACCGGGCCAAGTCGGAGTTCCTCTCGGCGATGAGCCACGAGCTGCGCACCCCGCTCAACGCCATCGTCGGCTTCGCGCAGCTGCTCTATGCCGACGATGAGCTCGATGCCGCCACCCGCAGCGAATACTTGCGCCACATCCTCAGTGCCGGCTGGCACCTGCGTGATCTGGTCGGCGACATCCTGGATCTGGCGCGGATCGAGGCCGGCCGTGCGTCACTGACGCCGGAGACGGTGCGCGTCTCCGATCTGCTGCAGGAGGGTCTGCGCCTCGTGCGTGATCAGGCCGCCGACCACGGCGTCAGCCTGCGCCTGGAGGGTTCCGGGCGCTCCAGCGGGGTGTGTGTCTGGGCGGACCGGCTGCGGCTCAAGCAGGTGGTGCTGAACCTGCTGACCAACGCCATCAAGTACAACCGTGAGGGCGGATCGGTGGTCCTCAGCTACGGATGCGACGAGGCCGGGCAGGTGTGGGTCGACGTGGCCGACACGGGGCTGGGGATTGATCCGGAGCGCCGCGAGGGGCTCTTCGAGACCTTCGACCGGCTCGGGCGCGAGACGGGAAGCATCGAGGGCGTGGGGATCGGGCTACCGCTGGCGCTGCGGCTCAGCCGCCTGATGGGCGGTGATCTGCATTTGGTCGAGAGCGCACCGGATCAGGGCTCCCGCTTCCGGCTGAGCCTGCCCGGCATCGACGGTGAGGGCTGGGATCGGCACCACACGCCGAGCCTCGACCCGCAGTTGCTGGATGAGCGCGCCGATGATCCGCCCCTGCGTGTGCTGGCGGTGGAGGACAATCGGGTCAACATGCTGCTGCTCAGCGGTTTGGTGGCCAAGCGCCGGGGCGTGGAGCTGCTCGAGGCCTACGACGGAGGCACCGGGCTGGAGATGGCCAAGCGCAAGCGGCCGGATCTGATCCTGCTCGACATGCACCTGCCGGATACCGACGGCTTTGCCTTGGCCCGGCAGCTGCGCGCCGATCCGGCGCTGCACGAGACACCGCTGGTGGCGGTCAGCGCCGATGCCAGCGACGAGGTCCGTCGCCGAGCCATGGACGAGGGGTTCAACGACTATATCGTCAAGCCTTTCGAGCTGGAGCAGCTCGATGCGCTGATCCGCGAGGTCCGGCTGAGTCGCTAGCCGTGGGAGCCGGGGTGCAGCAGGACGCCACCACCTACTGCCTGACGCTGTTCCTTACCGAGGCGATGCGGGTCAGAGTGGGCCGGCTCGGGATGGTGGGATTCCCCGCCGGCTGGTGGGTCTACACGGGCAGCGCGCGGCGCAACATGGATGCCCGGATCGCCCGGCACCTGCGCCGGGACAAACCGCGGCGCTGGCACCTGGACTACCTGACCGGCGACCGGCGCGTCATCGTGGTGTCGGTCACCCGGCACGCCGAGCCGGAGTGTCGGCGCAACCGCCGCAATGGCGGTATCGTGGTGGTGTCGGGCTTCGGCGCTAGCGACTGCGTGGCCGGCTGTGGTAGCCACCTGCGCTGGCTCGGCGCGGCGCCTGTGCCGGACGCTGCGAGTGGCGGCGCCGATAGCCTCCGGCAGCACCCGCAATCCCCGGAAAGAGGACACCCATGTACGTAGATCCCATGCCCCTGAGCGCTTACCCCTGGTACCTGCGCCCTTGGTTCTGGTGGCAGCGGCGGCGCGCCGGCTCGGTGTCCGAACCGATCCGCCTGTGGGCGCGCCGGCCCCGGTTGCTGGCGCCGCTGATGCTCCTCGGGGCGGCGTTCGAGCGCCGGCGCGCCGACCTCGAGCCCGGTCTGCGCGGGTTGGTGGGGCTGCGCGTGGGGCAGCTCAACGAATGCCCTTTCACGGTTGATCAGAGCGCCCACAGCCTCCAACGACAGGGTGTGCCCTGGGAGAAGATCCGTGCGGTCGCCGATTGGGCCGAGGGGGAGGGTTTCACCAGCCGGGAGCGGGTGGTGCTCGGCTACGTCGAGGCGGTCACGCGCAGCGACACCCCGGTCAGCGCCGACGTGGTCGGGGCGGTGAAGCGCCATCTGGATGATGAGGCCCTGATCGAACTCACCGGGCTGGTGGCCTTCCACAACATGACCACCAAGTTCAACAATGCCCTCGATGTCCCGCCCCAGGGGCTGTGCGTGCTGAGCGTCAACGAGCGTGGCGAGGCGGTGGCCCGGGAGGCGAACCCGGCCCGGGGCGAGTAGGGTATCCTCCGAAAGGTGTGGATCCGAGTGACGAGGAGGTCCCGTGAGCACGCTGGAGCAAGCCCTGATTGGCAACTGCGCCTTTGCCGCGCTGGTCAACCGCCAGGCCGAGATCACCTGGGCCTGTATGCCCCGCTTCGACGGCGATCCGGTGTTCTGCTCCCTGCTCGGCGATCCGGCCGCCGGCGCCGGGGCGGGGCGGTTCGCCATCGAACTCGAGGGGTTGGCGCGCACCGAGCAGTGGTACGAGCGGAACACCGCCATCGTGGTGACGCGGCTCTACGATCATCAGGGCGGGGTGGTGGAGGTGACCGACTTCGCCCCGCGCTTCGAGCAGTTCGGACGAACCTTCCGCCCGGTGGAGTTGATCCGCCAGGTGCGCCGGGTGGCCGGTTCGCCCCTGATTCGGCTGGTGGTGCGGCCGGTGTTCGATCATGGTCGGGCGTTGCCCAGCGTCACCCAGGGCAGCAATCACGTGCGCTACGTCGGCCCGGGCCAAGTCCTGCGCCTGACCACCGACGCCTCGCTGACCGCGATCCAGGATGAGACCCCGTTCATCCTCGAGGACGACCTGACGCTCGTGTTCGGTCCCGACGAGACGCTGCCCCAGTCGCCCCATGAGACGGGCTACCAGTTCTATGAGCACACCTGCATCTATTGGCAGGAGTGGGTGCGCAACCTGGCCATCCCCTTCGAGTGGCAGGAGGCGGTGATCCGCGCCGCGATCACGCTTAAGCTCAACACCTACGAGGACACCGGTGCGGTGATCGCCGCGGTGACCACCTCGGTCCCCGAGGCGCCGGATACCGGTCGCAACTGGGACTACCGGTACTGCTGGCTGCGTGACGCGTACTTCGTGATCAACGCCCTCAACCGGCTGGGGGCGACCAAGACGATGGAGCACTACGTGCGCTTCATCATCAACACCACCGCCGGTATCGAGGGTCGCTCCCTGCGCCCGGTGTATCGCATCAACGGCCGCGATGATCTCTTCGAGACCATCGCCTACGGGTTGCCCGGATACCGGGAGATGGGCCCGGTCCGCATCGGCAACCAGGCCTACGAGCAGCAGCAGAACGACGTCTACGGCTCGGTGATCCTGGCCACGGCGCACCTGTTCTTCGATGAGCGCCTGCGCCGCCGCGGCGATGAAGCGCTGTTCCGTCGCCTTGAGCAGCTCGGCGAGCAGGCCGTGGCCGTCTACCGCGAGCCGGATGCCGGCCCCTGGGAGTTCCGCGGTTTTGAGAAGGTGCACACTTTCTCGGCGGCAATCTGCTGGGCGGCTGCCCGCAACCTGCGCGCTATCGCCGCTAAACTGGGGCTGATGGAGCGGGCCGACTACTGGCGCCGCCGCGCCGACGAGATGGCAGCCACCATCCGCACCGAGGCCTGGAACGAGCAGCGCAACAGCTACATGGCCAGCTTCGGCGGCCAGGATCTCGACGCCAGTCTGATGCTGCTCTACGAATGGGGTTTCCTGCGCGCGGGCGACCCGCGTCTGGCCGGAACCGTGCGCGCCGTGGAGCAGGAGCTGCGCCACGGCGACTTCCTGTTCCGCTACGTCCACGAGGACGACTTCGGCAAGCCGCACACGGCCTTCACCACCTGCACCTTCTGGTATATCGATGCCCTGGCCGCGGTCGGGCGTGACGCGGAGGCCCGCGCGCTGTTCGAGCGCCTGCTCGAGTGCCGCAATCACGTCGGTCTGCTCTCGGAGGATATCGACCCGTACACTGGAGAACTCTGGGGCAACTTCCCGCAGACCTACAGCATGGTCGGACTCATTAACTCGGCCATGCGCCTGAGTCGTACTTGGGAGGAACCGCTGTGAGTCGACTGGTGACCGTTTCCAACCGTGTGGCCCTGCCCAGCCAGCTGCAGGCGGCCCAGGGTGGGCTCGCTGTCGGCCTGCGCTCGGCGCTGGAGGAGTCTGGCGGGATCTGGTTCGGCTGGGACGGCGGCGTCGACGAGCGCATCGACGGGTTGCGCCAGCCGCGCGTGCAGACCGCCAACGGGGTGCGTTACGCCACCCTGCGTCTGAGTCGCAGTGAATACAACCGGTACTACCTGGGGTACGCCAACCAGGTGCTGTGGCCGCTGTTCCACTACCGCATGTCCTTCGTGCACTGCCGCCGGGAGCGCGTCGAGGGCTACTGGGAGGTGAACCGGCTGTTCGCCGAGCACCTACCGCCGCTGCTTGAGGGCGACGAGGTTATCTGGGTCCATGACTACCACTTCATCCCGCTCGGGCAGTTGCTGCGCGAACAGGGCGTCGAGGCGCCCATCGGCTTCTTCCTGCACACCCCCTTCCCGCCCTGGGATGTCTACCGCGCTCTACCGGGCCACGAGCGTCTGCTTGAGTCCCTGTGCCGCTACGACCTGGTGGGGTTCCAGACAGCCATCGACCGGGACAACTTCTTCGACTGCCTGGCGCATTACCGCCCGCAGCTCCCGCGCCCCCGGGCCGAGGTCTTCCCCATCAGCATCGATGTCGATCAGGTAGCCCGCGAGGCCCAGCGGGGTTACAACTCCCAGCAGGGGCGGCGGCTGCAGCAGAGTCTGCGCGATCGGCGGCTGATGATCGGGGTCGACCGGCTCGACTACAGCAAGGGCCTGCGCAACCGGTTCGAGGCCTACGAGGCCCTGCTCGAGCAGCACAGCGAGCAGCGCGGGGATGTGGTCTTCCTGCAGATCGCCCCCGTCTCACGCGGGGATGTGCCCGAGTACGAGGAGATCCGCCAGCACCTGGAGTACCTGGCCGGCCACATCAATGGTCGTTTCGCGGAGTACGACTGGGTGCCGCTGCGCTACCTCAACCGCGGCTTCCACCGCTCGAACATCCTTGGCTTTCTGGCGCGCAGCGATGTCGGGCTGATCACCCCGATGCGCGACGGCATGAACCTGGTGGCGAAGGAGTTCGTCGCCGCTCAGGATCCCGGTGATCCGGGTGCCCTTGTGCTCTCGCGCTATGCGGGCGCGGCGCAGGAGTTGGATGGCGCGGTGCTGGTCAATCCCTACGATGTGGACCAGATGGTCGATGCTATGCACCAGGCGCTGACCATGCCGCTGGGTGAGCGACGCGAGCGCTGGCAGCAGATGATCGAGGCCCTGCGCCGGCAGGATATCCACCGCTGGCGGACGGAGTTCATCCAGGCCCTGCACGATGCTCACCGCGCAAGGAGTTCGGAGGCGCTGTGACCCGTTACCTGCTGGCCGACATCGGCGGTACGCATACCCGCGTGGCGGAGGCGGTTCCGGGCGAACCCCCGGGGCCGGTCACGCAGTACCGCAATCGCGATCTCGCCGGCCCCAGCGAGGCGCTGCAGCGCCACCGCACCGGGCACGCCGACGAAGACTGGTGGGTGGCGGCGGCAGTGGCCGGACCCGTGGCTCAGGGGGAGGTTCGGCTGACCAACCTCGGCTGGCAGCTCGAGGTCGGCGAGCTGGCGTGCCGTACCGGGGCGGCTCGTGCCGAGCTGGTTAACGACTACCAGGCGCTGGCCCGCGCTCTGCCCGAACTGGATCCGGCGGCGCACTGCACTGTGCTGCGATCCGGTACGCCGGCGTCGGGTGGGGCGATGGCGGTGCTTGGGCCGGGCACGGGCCTGGGCGTCTCCGGGCTGGTGCCGGCCGTCCGGGGCTGGGGGGTGATCGCCGGCGAGGGCGGCCACGTCACCCTCGCCGCCGCCGACGAGACCGAGGCAACGTTGCTCGGTGCCTTGCGCGGGGAACTCGGCCACGTCTCCGCCGAGGCGGTGCTCAGTGGGCCCGGGTTGAGCCGGCTGCACCGGGTGCTCCACGGGGTCGAGGCGGCCCCGGAGGCCATTACTGCCGCCGACGGCGAGGCCGACCCGGCGGCCCGGGAGACCATCGACCGTTTCCTCGCCCTGCTCGGCGGGACCGCCGGCAACCTCGCGCTCACCCTGGGTGCGCGCGCAGGTGTGTTCCTCGCCGGCGGGATCCTGCCGCGGTTGAGTGCCTCGCGGCTAGCCGACTCGCCGTTGCTCGAGCGCTTCCTGGCCAAAGGGCGCTTCCGTAGCTACCTCGAGCCGGTGCCGGTTTGGCGCATCGACGATCCGGCGGCAGCTGCGCTGCTCGGGCTGCGCGCGTGGCTGGATGACTTGCGGTACCCTTGAGACCCGAGTGGATTCAGGCATGCGGCTGGCAGGCGAGGCCTTCTGACCATGGCATCATCCCGCATCCCGGCGGACGAGGCGCACCGCCTCGAGGCCCTGGCGCGGTACCAGGGCGGTGAAAGCGGCCCCGAGGTGGCCTTTGACCGGCTGGTGGGCTTGTGCGCAAGGGTCTTCGAGGTGCCCATCGCTTTCATCTCGCTGGTCGAGCGCGAGCGGCAATGGTTCAAGGCGGCTCGCGGGCTGGAGCTGACGGAGACGCCGCGCGAGATCGCCTTCTGCAACTGCGTGATCGAGGCCGGGGATCCGCTGGTGGTCACTGACAGCCACCGGGATCCGTACTACGCGGACCATCCGCTGGTTACCGGGCCCCCGCACCTGCGCTTTTACGCCGGGGTGCCGCTGGTCGTCGATGGCGGCGCGCGGATCGGCACCCTATGCCTCGGGGATCGCCGGCCGCGGACCCTCTCCGGCGCCGAGCTGGAGACCCTGCAGGAGCTGGCGGCCATGGTGGTGGACGAGTTCGAGCTGCGCCGGGCCAACCAGCGCCTCGATCAAGAGCGGGCGGCCACCGAGCTGCGCCGCGCCAACCTCGAACTGCAGCAGGCCCGCGAGGAGGCCGAGCGGGGTAATCGGGCCAAGAGCCAGTTCCTCTCAAGCATGAGCCACGAACTGCGCACGCCGCTGAACGCCGTGCTCGGTTTCGCCCAGATCCTCGATCAGGACCCGCGCGAGCCGCTCTCCGAGCGCCAGGCCGGCTACGTCGAGCAGATCCTCGGGGGTGGTCGGCACTTGCTGTCGCTGATCGACGACATCCTCGATCTCTCCCGGGTTGAGGCCGGTCGGGTGCAGCTGCAGCCGGAGTGGGTGGCGCCGGGGTCGCTGGTTGATCAGTGCGTCGAGCTGCTCGGTCCCCTGGCCGCCGATGCTGGGGTGCACCTGTCGGTGCAGCAGGCCGCTGATGCCCCGGCAACGATCCGGGCCGATCCACAGCGCATCCGGCAGGTGCTGTTCAACCTGCTCAGCAATGCCGTGAAGTACAACCGGCCGCAGGGGCGGGTGGACCTCGAGGTCGAAGCGTCCGCCGCCAACCGGATCCGGTTCCGGGTGCGGGACACCGGGGTCGGCATCCCTGAGGAGCGCCAGCGCGAGGTCTTCTACCCCTTCAATCGCCTGGGCCTGGAATCCTCGGAGGTGGAGGGGACCGGAATCGGCCTGGTGGTGACTCGCCGCCTGGTTGAGCAGATGGGCGGAGAGCTAGGCTTCTCCAGCGAGCCCGGGGTCGGGTCGGTCTTCTGGGTCGAACTGCCCTGTTTCCCTGCGGAGAGCGAGGTTTCCGGCGATGGATAAGCCGAGCTACGAGGGCAGCGGGCTGGTCAACCTGATGGCCTCCCTGGGTCGCGCATTCGCGGCCGGGTCGAGCCACTATCCAGCCCTCGACCCCGATCCGGACCTGGGGCTGGAGGATGCCCGCACGGTGATCCTCTGGATTATCGACGGCCTCGGCGACCACTTCCTGGCCCGACAGCCGGCCAGCACACTGGCCCGAGACCGGGTTCGGGGGCTGACCTCGGTTTTCCCGGCCACCACCTCGGCGGCGCTGACCAGTATCAGTACCGGCCGCCCACCGCGGGGGCACGGGGTCACAGGCTGGTTCATGTACGTCCACGAGCTCGGCGCCGTCACCGCCTGGCTGCCTTTCGGGCCGCGGGTGGGCAAGGGGCAGTGGTCCGGTATCGAGCCGGAAAGCGCCGAGTTGCTTCAGCGCGACCCGATCTGGGATCGCTTCGAGGCCGAGACGCACGTCGTCCAGCCCTCTTGGCTGGTCGATACGCCGTACAGCCGCGGGGTCACGGGACGCTATGCCCGGCGCCACGGTTATCAGGGGCTGGACGAGCTGCGCGAGGTGCTCGTGCGGATCGCCCGCGAGCCCGGCCGGCAGCGCCGATTCGTCTACGCCTACTGGCCGGATCTGGATACGCTGAGCCATCAGCACGGGGTCGACAGTGCGCCGGTGCGCGATCAGTTTCGCTCCATCGATATCGCCTGGCAGCGACTGCTCGACGGGGTCCAGGGTACCGATACCGTGGTGCTGGCCACGGCCGATCACGGCCTGATCGACACCGCCCCCGAGCGGACCCTCTACCTCGAGGACCATCCGGAACTCGCCGAGATGCTGGCCCTGCCGCTGTGCGGCGAGCCGCGGGCGGCTTACTGCTACCTGCGTCCCGGCACCGAGACCGACTTCCAGCTCTATTGTCGGGAGCGCCTGGGGGCCGTCTGCCAGGTCGCCCGGGCCGAAGAGCTGCTTGCAGCCGGTTGGTTCGGTCCGATGCCCGAGCACCCCCGGCTGCGCCGGAGGATCGGCGACTGGGTGTTGTTGCCTGCGGACGGCTGGGTGATCAAGGATCGGCTGGTGGGTGAGGGCCGTTTCGCCCAGGTGGGCGTGCACGGTGGCGCCTCGGCCAGTGAGCAGTGGGTGCCGCTGATTGCCGCACGGCCGTGATAGCATCAGCAGGATGGAATCCCTGCTCTACACCGCCGAGGTGCCCTTCGAGGCCGCGCGACGCGTTGGCCGGGGCTGGCACGGCCACTCCTTCCGGCTGCGTGTGCGGGCGGCGCCCGATGGTGGTGCCGCCGATCCGGACGCGCTGGCCGATGCGTGCGCCCGCGTGACGGCGCCATTTGACTACACGCTCCTCAACGAGCGCCTCGAGGATCCCGCTGACGACCGGCTGCTCGACGAGCTCGGCCGGTGCTTGCGCACCGCTGGCGTGACCCCGCGGCGGCTGGCGCTGCGCAGTGCCCCGGATCGCGGCGTCGGCCGCGGTGAGGTGGACTGGGCGTGGCGGGCCTTCCGGTTCGAGGCGGCCCATCGGCTGCCCTACGTCCCCGAAGGCCACCCGTGCGGGCGCATGCACGGGCACGGGTACCTGGTGGTGCTCGAGGCCACCGGCGCCGATGCTGAGGGGCTGGGGGCGGCGTGGGCGCCGCTGGGCGAGGCCCTGGACCGCGCCTGCCTGAACGACTTCCTGGACAACCCCACCAGTGAACTCATTGCCGTCTGGCTCTGGGAGCAGCTCCGTCCCCGCTGCCCCGGGCTTACCCGATTGCATGTCCATGAGACGGAGCACTCTGGCTGCACCTACGACGGCGAGCGGCACACCATCTGGAAGGCCCAGCGTTTTGAGGCCGCCACCTGCGTTTCGGGGCCCGGAGATCGACGCGGCCGGTTGCACGGGCACGGCTATCGGCTGCGGGTCCATGTCACTGCCCCGCTGGACCGCGTGCTCGGCTGGACGTTGGACTACGGCGACGTCAAGGCGGCCTTCGCGCCTGTGCGCCAGGCGCTGGACCACCAGCGCCTGGACGCGATCGCCGGTCTCGAGGCCGGGGACGTGGCCAGTCTGGCCGCCTGGGTGGCGCGCTCCGCGCACCAGCGGCTGCCGGAACTCCACCGCGTGGACTGCTACGAGCGCGACGGCGTCGGGGCCATCGCCTGGCCGGATTGAGCCGTGAGCTACGCCGTCCACAGTCTGTTCTATACCCTGCAGGGCGAAGGAGGGCGAAGCGGCCGGCCGGCTGTCTTTGTGCGTTTTGCCGGCTGCAACCTGTGGAGCGGCCGGGAGTCCGATCGAGCGACGGCCGTCTGCAGGTTCTGCGATACCGAGTTCGTGGGTACCGGCGGTCCCGGCGGGGGGCGTTTCGGTGACGCCGGGGAGCTGGCCGCGGCGGTGGCGGCGCAGTGGCCCGACGGCGGCGCGCCCTATGTCGTTTGCACCGGCGGTGAACCGGCGTTACAGCTCGACGCGGACCTGCTGGCAGCCCTGCACGCCCGGGGGTTTGAGGTGGCCGTGGAGACCAACGGCACCTTGCCCCTGGCGCCGGGCGTGGACTGGCTTTGCGTTAGCCCCAAAGCAGGGACCGAGCTGGCGGTCACCGCCGGTGACGAACTCAAGCTGATCTATCCGCAGCCCGGAGCAGAGCCGGAGCGCTACGCCCACCTGGCATTCCGCCACTTCTATCTCCAGCCCTTGGACGATGCCCAGCGCGATGCGCATACCCGTGCGGCACTGGACTACTGCCGTGCGCACCCGCAGTGGTGGCTGAGCATGCAGATCCACAAAGACCTGGGTATCCCGTAGCCCTCGGGGCGCCGCTTGCGCTCGGCCGGGGACCCAGGCAACGTGGACCCTCAGGTCCGCCTCTGGCGAGGGGAAAGGTCATGTTCGAGGTCAGTCTGGATACTGTCTGCTTTATCATCCGCAAGTGCCGGGAGTTCCAGGCTAAGGAGGCGGTGGTCATCCCCGACTCGCCGGATGGCCCCGAGGACGACTGGGCGCTTCAGGTCCTTGCCGACCACGCCGATGACCTGAGCGTGCAAGAGCTGCGTGCCACCTTCGAGGACATGGAGCCGGCGGAGCAGGCCGAGGTCGTGGCGCTGATGTGGATCGGACGCGGCGATTTCGATGCCAGCGAGTGGACGGAGGCGCGCAGCGAGGCGAAGTCGGCGTGGAACCCGCGGACCGCTGACTATATCCTCGCTACGCCGCTGGCGGCCGACTACCTGGAAGAGGGACTGGATGCCTTCGGTTTCGAGTGTGACGACTGAAGGCCGCGCGGGCCGGCTACGACCGCCCGAGCCGGTTCGATAGCCAGGTGTCCAGGCGCTGGATCTCGGGCATGCAGACCGCGTGCTCCATAGGGAAATCGTGCCACTCCACGGGATGGCCTGCGGCCTCCAGCTCGGCAGCCGCCTGGCGGCCGAGTTCGATGGGAACGATCGGATCCTGCGTCCCGTGGGCCATGAAGACCGGGGCCCGTGCCCCGTCGTGGCCGGTCTCCGTGGCGCTCGGCAACCAGCCCGAAAGCGCAATGACCCCGGCCGGCGGGGTTGACGAGTTGAGCGCCGTGTAGAGGGCGGTGGCGGCGCCCTGCGAGAAGCCTGCGAGGAACAGGCGCTCGGCGGGGGTGCCGCGTTCCACCTCCCGGCGCATCAGCGCCTCGATCTGCAGTCGTGCTCGCTCGAGCCCCGGCGTATCCTCATCGATGCCGCCGCCGCCAAGGCCCCGGATGTCGTACCACGCCGGCATGGACATGCCGCCGTTGACCGTGACCGGCTGGACCGGGGCGTGGGGGAAGATCAAGCGCACGCCGTAACCGGCGCTCTGGCGGAGTTCATCGACGATGGGCGCGAAATCGTGGCCGTCGGCGCCCAGGCCGTGGAGCCAGATGATGCTGGCGGAAACGTTCTCGCCGGTGCGCTTCTCCACGCACTCGAGCAGGGAGGTCTCGTTCATGCTTGATCCTTGGTGGTGACTCGGTTGGCCATACGCTCCAGCCGTTCACGATCCTCCTGGTGCCAGGCCAGGGCGTCGCTGGCCTGGACGGCGGCGTCGAGGATCGGCGCCACCCACGGGGGCTGCTCGGGGCTGATGCGGTAGTGGACCCATTGCCCGCGGCGTCGACACTCGACCAGCCCGGCCTCGCGGAGCATGGCCAGATGGCGGGAGATCTTGGGCTGAATAATGCCCAGTGCTTCAGTGAGCTCGCAGACGCATAACCAGCCCTCGCGGCGCAGCAGAAGCAGGCAACGCAGCCGCGTGGGGTCGCCGAAGAGTCGGAACAGGTGGTCGGGCGTCAGGGGCATGCGCTCAGGGTAGGGGGCGCGCGGTATTCGTTCAAGCGAATAGCTATGGCGCCACGCGCCGCCTCTGCCCGGCAGAGGCGGCGCGTGGCGCCGTCTTAGCGTCCGCTCACGCGGCCTTGGTGGTCTTCGCGGCCAGGCTACTGGTGCTCTCGCGGACCGACTGCTGCAGGTCCTCGGTCATCGCCTGGCTGAGCTGGGCCAGAGTCCGGGCGTCCTTGGCGAGGCTGTCCGAGGTCTCGCGGGCCGCCTCCACGCTCTTCTGCAGGTAGTTCTGCAGCTGCTCCGGCGACTGGACCTCGCTTGCCTCGCGCAGGTTGCCGAGGGTGGCGTCGGTGTAGCGCCGGGCCATGTCCAGCTGGTAATCGGTCATCTTCTCCCAGTGCTCGAGCATCTTGCTGTTCACACCGTGGAAGGGCTCGGCATAGGGCCCGAACTGGGTCTGCATCTGCTTGATCATCTCTTGGTAGTTCATCATTGCCACCGCTCCTTTCGCGCCGTTCCGGGCTTTGTCTCGATTGTTGCCATGCAGCATAGCAGCGGCCATGTTGCGTCGCAACAAAATCGGTTGAAAAAAACTCGTGGGTGGCAGGTTGCGAGGCCCCCAACTTGTGCCAATATATGGGGTGCGACCGACAGCAAGACCTGACCCTGGTCCTCATGGAGGTCGCGTCACGATGATTAATACAGAGGTTGTTTGAGATGTCAGAGCGTCAACAAGGTACGGTTAAGTGGTTCGACAACGCCAAGGGCTACGGCTTCATCAGCCGCGAGGGGGGTGAAGACGTGTTCGTCCACTTCCGTGCCATCCGGGGCGACGGTTTCCGCTCCCTGGACGAGGGTCAAGCGGTCGAGTTCAGCGTGACCCGCAGCCCCAAGGGCCTGCAGGCCGAGGACGTCGCAGCGCTTTAAACCGCCGCCAGAGCGGCAGTAAGCTGCCATTGAGAGAAAGGCCCGCCCCTGGCGGGCCTTTCTCGTTGTGGGACGTGCGTGTGCGCCCCGGCGACATGTGCTAAACAGAGGGGTCCACAGAGGGAGTTGCCCCACCCATGTCCGAACGCGTCTTCACCCTGGAAGTCCACCCCTGCCTCCCGCCGTCACTCGCCCGCCTGCGCGAGCTGGACGATGACCTCTACTATTCCTGGGACCGGCGAGTCCGGGGGCTGTTCTACCAGATTGACCCCGAGTGCTGGGAGGCCAGCGGCCACAACCCCAAGGTTTTCCTGCGCCGGGTTCCCCAGGAGGCGTTAGAGCGTGCCGCCGAGGACCCGACCTTCCTGGAAGACTACAACCGGACCCTTTCCGCCTACGACACCTATCTGGAGCAGGACACGTCGCCGGAGGTTGCCCCGCACCTGGATCCGGACCAGGACCTGGTGGCCTACTTCTGCGCCGAGTTCGGCCTGCACGAGAGCCTGCCCCTTTACTCTGGCGGCCTCGGCATCCTCGCCGGTGACCACTGCAAGGCGGCCAGCGATCTGCGCGTGCCGCTGATCGCGGTCGGGTTGCTCTATCGCCAGGGCTACTTCATCCAGAGCATCGATCACGAAGGGCGCCAGGTGGCGCACTACGTGCCCACCGAGGTGGCGCAGCTGCCCGCCTACCCACGCCAGGATGGTGACGGCGAGGAGCTGCGGGTGGCTGTCGACTTCCCCGGACGATCGGTGCAGCTGCGCATCTGGTCGGTGCGGGCCGGCCACGTGCGTCTGTACATGCTCGACAGCGATGTGCCCGAGAACACCCCCGAGGATCGCTCGATCACCTATCAGCTCTACGGCGGCGGCACCGAGATGCGCATCAAGCAGGAGCTCTGCCTCGGCATCGGGGGCGTACGGGCGCTGCGCAAGCTTGGCGTGGCGCCGACGGTCTGGCACTTGAACGAGGGGCACTCGGCCTTCCAGCTCGTCGAGCGCTGCCGCGAGTGGGTGGCGGCCGGCGTCGATTTCGTCACGGCGATGGAGGCCGTCGCCGGGGGCTCGGTGTTTACGACGCACACGCCGGTGGCGGCGGGTCACGACATCTTCGATCCGGAGATGGTCCGCGAATACCTGGGGGCTGCGCTCGGGGACTCCGGGCTCGATATCGATGCCCTGCTGGCGCTGGGCAACGGGCGGGCTGAGCAGCCGGGTTTCAACATGACCAGCCTGGCCCTGCGCGGATCGCGCTTCCACAACGGGGTCAGCCGAATCCACGGCCGCGTGGCCTCGGAGATGGAGGCGCGCATCTGGCCTGATGTGCCGGCTCAGGAGAACCCCATCCACGCCATCACCAACGGCGTGCACGTGCCGACCTTCCTGGCCCAGGAGTGGGGCAATCTCTTCGATCAGCGCTGGCCGGCCTGGCGCAGCGAGCTGAGCAACGAGGCGTTCTGGAGCGTGGTCGACGAGCTGCCCGATCACCGCTACTGGAGCATGCGCCAGAGCCTGAAGTCGCAGATGCTCCGCGACGTCTGTGCCCGGGTCGAGGCGCGGTGCAAGCGCAACGGCATGGCCGAGGCGATGATCCGGCGCATGACCCGCTTCATCCGCGACCCCGAGGCCGATGTCCTCGTGCTCGGTTTTGCCCGCCGCTTTGCCACCTACAAGCGCGCTCTGCTGATCTTCCGCGACCTCGAGCGTCTCAAGCAGCTGCTCAACGATCCCGAGCGGCCGATGATCCTGATCTTCGCCGGCAAGGCCCACCCGCACGATGAGCAGGGCCAGGAGATGATTCGGCGGATCCACGAGCTGACCCTCGATCCCGATCTGATCGGGCGGCTTCTGCTGCTGGAGAACTACGACATGGCGCTGGCGCGCAAGCTGGTGACCGGTGTCGACGTGTGGCTGAACAATCCGGAGTACCCCCTGGAGGCGTGCGGCACCTCCGGTCAGAAGGCGGCCATCAACGGGGTGGTCAATCTCTCGGTTCTGGATGGCTGGTGGGATGAGGGCTACGCCGGGGACAACGGCTGGGCGATCTACCCCCACGCGCCGGGCTTCGATCCGGAGTACCGTGACGGCGAGGAGGCCCGCGACCTGCTCGATACCCTTGCCGGTGAGGTGGCGCCGCTCTACTTCGATCGCGGTGAGCGCGGCTACTCGGCCGGCTGGGTGCAGATGTCCAAGGCCTCGATGCGCAGTACGCTGCCCCGGTTCAATGCGCAGCGCATGGTGATGGACTATGTGCGCGATCTCTATGGCCCGGCCGCCCGACATCATCGGCGCCTGACCGACGAGGAGTTGGCCGGCGCCGCTGGTCTGGCCGCCTGGAAGGAGCATGTGCGGGCCTGCTGGGACGGGACGGCCCTGGAGCTGATCGACGAGGCCCCGGACGCCCTGCGCCACGGAGAGCCGCTGCGTCTGCGGGTGAAGGCGCAGCTCAACGGGCTGGGTGCCGATGATGTCACCGTCGAGTGCCGCTTCAGCCCGGTGCCCCACCCCCGGGATCCGGGCCAGACCCAGCGTTTCGTGTTCTCGCCCACTGGCGGTGATGACGACGGGGATCCGCTGTTCTCCCTGGACATTCAACCCCGCCTCAACGGCTTGCAGTACTTCCGTATCTGCATGTACCCGAGCCACCCGCTGCTCGGTCACCCGCTGGAGCTGGGGCGGATGCGCTGGCTCTAGGCGGCGACCGCCGCCTAGAGCCGGCCGTAGAGTTCGTTGAGGGCGCGCAGCTGCCCGGCCAGGGGGCCGGGCAGCCACTCCCATTCAAAACGCCAGCGCCAGTTGCCCTCGGCAACCCCGGGCACGTTCATGCGGTGCTCGCCGCCCAGCGCCAGCAGATCCTGCAACGGGATCACGGCCAGTCCTGCCACCGACGCCAGCGCTGCCCGGATCAGCGGCCACGGCATCGGTTCGCCGGGGTGGCCCAGGTAGGCGTGGAGCCGCTGCGCCGTCGCCTCCGGTAGGTCGGCGTACCAGCCCAGGGTGGTGTCGTTGTCGTGGGTACCGGTGTAGACGACGCAGTGCCGGTGGTGCTGGTGGGGTAGGTAGGGGTTGGCGGCGTCGCTGTCGAAGGCGAAGTGCAGCACCTTCATCCCCGGCAGGGCGAAGCGCTCGCGGAGCCGCTCCACGTCCTCGGTGATCACGCCCAGATCCTCGGCCACCAGCGGGACCCGACCGAAGCGCTCCTCCACCGCCTCGAGTAGGGCGTCCCCGGGGGCTGCCTCCCAGTATCCGTCCCGGGCGGTGGGCGCCTCGGCCGGGATCGCCCAGCAGGCGCTCAGCCCCCGGAAGTGATCGATGCGCACGAAGTCGAACAGGGCCAGCTGGGTGGCCAGCCGCTCGAGCCACCACGCGAAGCCGTCGCCCTGCAGGCGCTGCCAGTCGTAGAGCGGGTTGCCCCAGCGCTGGCCCTCGGCGGAGAAATAGTCCGGTGGCACGCCGGCGACGAGGGCCGCATGCCCCTCGTCGTCGAGTCGGAAGTACCGCCGGTGGGCCCAGGTATCGGCGCTGTCGTGGGCGACGAAAATGGGGACGTCGCCGAAGAACTGGACACCGCGCTCGGCGGCGTAGTCGCGCAACGCCTGCCACTGGCTGAAGAAGAGGTACTGTTCAAAGATGTGGCGGTCGATCCGCCCGGCCAGCCGGTGGGTGGCTGCCTCCAGCGCCGCCGGTTCGCGGTCCCGCTCGGCGGCGGGCCACGTCCACCAGGCCGCGTCGCCGTGCTCCTCGCGCAGGGCGGCGTAGAGGGCGTAGTCCTCCAGCCAGTGGCCCTGCTCGCGCCGGAAGGCGTCGATCTGCGCCTCGGTCGGTGCGTCACCTTGTTCGCGCAGCCGCTGGTGGGCGCGGTGCAGGCAGGAGCGGCGCCAGGCCCGCAGCGCGACAGGATCGTCTCCGGTCTCTGGGGGGTGAAGCTCCTCCGGCGTCAGCCACCCCCGCTCGGCCAGTGCGTTTAGGTCGATGTAGCACGGCTCGCCCGCGTGAACCGACAACCCCTGGTAGGGGCTGAGGTCGTCGTGGGTGGGGCCGAGCGGCAGCATCTGCCAGATGGTGAAGCCGCTTGCCGCCAGCCAGTCCACGAAGCGGTAGGCGTGCTGCCCCAGGTCGCCGTTGCCTGCGGGCCCAGGCAGGGCGCTGAGGTGAACCAGCACCCCAGCCCGGCGCCGCTCGGCCAGCTCCGCGCCGCTCACGGCTCGGCGCGTCCGTGGCGCATCACGCCGCCGCGCTCGGGCGAGCCCCGGCCCTGGCGCGCGAAGGCGTGGCTCAGGTGCTCCGGCGGCTCCTGGCCCAGGGCGTGGTACAGCGCGGCGAGTTGGATCCGATAGAGGTGGTCGAAGTCGCGGATCACGTCGGCGGGGTTGTAGTCGCCGAACCACCAGAACCAGTCCGAACTCTCGCAGATGGCCAGCTGCGCCTCGGCGCGTTCCCGGGCGGCTTCGTCGAGCGCGCCGATACGCTGATCGAACGCCTGCTTGGCCTCGGCAAGCAGCTCCCAGGCCCGATCCTTGTCCACCTCGCCGATCCAGGTGGAGAGGGTGCCGTAGACCCAGCTGCCGGCCACCAGTCGTGACAGGGGGCGCGGCTCGAGTTCCTCGGCCGCCTCGGCGAAGGTGGTCAGCACCAGTCCCGGGTGATCGCCGAGCCGCTGATACAAGCCGTTGAGAAAATGGAAACCGTTGGCGGGGTAGTGCTCCCAGGCGTTCTCGCCGTCCATGATGATCGGGATGACCGTCTGTTCCGGTGCCTCGCAGCCGGCGGCGATGGCCTCCATGCGGCTGATTAGATTGGCGACGGCGTCGTCGCCGTGCCAGTCGGAGAACTCGAAGCCGATGGCGTCGGACAGCCCGTCGTCGCGGAAGAAGCAGCGGGTTCCGTCGCCGCTGTCGCCCTCGGCGTCGAGGGCGTAGGCCCGGTGCCACTGGCCGTTGCCGGTGCCCTCCGGGCCGAGGCTGTTGTCCAGGACCGCGCCGCCGCTGGCCGCCCAGCGGAATCCGAACTCCTGCAGTAGCCTCAGGGTGGCCTGGCTGATCGCCCCCTCCGACGGCCAGCACCCCCGCGGACGGTGGCCGAAGGTGTGCTCAAAGCGCCGTATGCCCTGCTCGAGGTGCCAGCGCGCCCGGTCCTCGCCGCCGGGATAGCGGTCGACCACCGGCATGGAACTCTCGGGCCAGGACTCGCGGGCGCACTGCAGATCCTGGAGCAGTGGCAGGATGGGGTGCCCATAGGGGGTCATCGACAGCTCGACCCGCCCGGTCTCGGCCAGGTGGCGGTAGCGGTGGGGCAGGCCGGCGAGCAGCTCGCCGATTACGCCGAGCAGTTCGCGTCGGTCGTGGAGGGTAAAGCCCTTGCCCTGGTCGATCAGCCGCTGGACCCGCGGCTCGCCGCGGCGGACGGTCTCGCCCATCCAGCCCAGGTGGTACCAGGTGATCAGATCCACCAAGAAGGCGTCGCTGAGGTAGCGCATGCTCGCCGGGTGGGCGCTGACCATCTCGGCGATCTCGAGCAGGTGCCGGAATGCCGGGAACGGGTCCGCTAGCCGCTGGCGGTTGATGCGCTGGCACTGCTCGACCAGGCGGCGCCGCTCGTGCTCGTTGACCGGCAGGGTGGGCATGGCCAGGGCGCGCAGCAGGGGGTCGCGCAGCCGTTCGCCGCTTTCCAGGAAGCCGGCGATCTGGCGGCTGTAGTCCTCCAGCTGCTCGAGGAGAACCGGGGAGAAGTTGACCACTGCGCGCGCCGCCGGGTTGGCCTCGAGGTGGGCGGCCATGTCGGCGTAGTCCTTGATCCCGTGCAGGTAGGTCCAAGGTAGTAGGTAGTCGCCGGTGCCGGGGTCGAGGTAGCTCGGCTGGTGCATGTGCCAGCACAGCACCACGCGCACGGGCTGGGTCTCTGTCGCGTTCGGGTCGCTGGCATCAATAGACAACGTGGATCTCCTGGCCGAGCATTTCCGGGGTGACGAGGACAACACCGCTGGGGCTGACCGTAAAGCGCCGCGCGTCCTCCTCGGGATCTTCGCCGATCACGGTCCCCGCCTGGATGTGGCAGTACTTGTCGATCACCGCGTTGCGGATCCGACAGTCGGGCTCGATATGGGCCTCGGGGAGGATCACCGAGTCCTCAACCCGGGTGCGTTCATCGACGATCACCGACGAGAACAGTAGCGAGCGCCGTAGCCGCGCCCCGGAGATGATGCACCCGCCGGAGACCATGGAGTCGACTACGGTGCCGCGGCGGCCCTCCTCGTCGAAGACGAACTTGGCCGGGGGCAGCTGCTCCTGGAAGGTCCAGATCGGCCACTTGCGGTCATAGAGGTTGAGCTCCGGGGTGACGTCGATCAGCTCAAGGTTGGTCCGCCAGAAGGCGTCGATGGTTCCTACGTCCCGCCAGTACGCCTGGTCCCCGGTGGTCGGCTCCCGGAAGGGGTAGGCCATGACTCGGGCCTGGTCGATCAGCTGCGGGATGATGTCCTTGCCGAAGTCATGCTCCGAGCCGCTGCGGGCGTCCGCCCCGAGGGTTCGGAAGAGGAAGTCCCGGTTGAAGACGTAGACCCCCATGGAGGCCAGCGCACGGTCGTCGCGGCCGGGGATCGGGGTGGGGCTGGCCGGCTTCTCGTCGAAGCGAACCACCCGGCTGTCGTCATCGATGCCCATGACGCCGAAGGCGCTGGCTTCCTCGATGGGGACCTCGAGGCAACTGACGGTGACGTCGGCGCCGCTCTCCACGTGGTAGGCAAGCAGCGGCCCGTAGTCCATCTTGTAGATGTGGTCGCCGGCGAGGATCAGGACGTAGTCGGGATCGTGCAGCCGGACGATGTCCAGGCTCTGATAAACCGCATCGGCCGTGCCTTGGTACCAGGAGTCGGCGATGCGCTGCTGGGCTGGCAGCAGTTCGACGAACTCGCCGAAGTCGCTGCTCAGCGAGCTCCAGCCCTGACGGATGTGCCGGATCAGGGAGTGGGCCTTGTACTGGGTGAGTACGCCAATGCGCCGCACGCCGGAATTAATGCAGTTGGACAGGGGGAAGTCGATGATGCGGAACTTGCCGCCGAACGGAACCGCCGGTTTGGCACGCCACTGGGTGAGCTCGCGCAGCCGCGTGCCGCGGCCGCCGGCGAGGATCAGGGCCAGGGTGTCTCGGGTCAGGCGGCTGACGAAACGGGGAGAGCGATGGGATAACACGTCGGATCTTCCTGGTGACAGAGGCCTGAAGGGCAGTATGGACGGCTTTTCCGGCGATCGACAGGGTATTGCGTGCCAGCGCCCCTTCCGGCAGGGTCCATTGAAGCCGGCGAGCGGGGTGTGCGCGTGAATCGATCCATTCAGAAGGATGCCGGGGGTGACGACCGGCAGCGTATCGCGGAGGGCCGTCACGCCGACCCCTTCGCCTACCTCGGCGGGCCCCACGGCGCCGAGCGCCGGGTGCGGATCTACCACCCGGAAGCCGTGGAGGTAACCTTCAAGGACGGCACCGCGGTGCCCCGTATCGCGGGTACCGACTTCTTCGAGGCGCCGCTGCCCGCCGCCCTGCAGGCGCCGTACGTCTTCTGCTGGCGCGACGCTGGCGGGAGCTGGCGCAGCACCTACGACCCCTACAGCTTCCCGCCGGTGCTCTCCGAGTTCGATCTGCACCTCTACGCCGAGGGGCGGCACTGGCACGCCCAGCGCTTTCTAGGCGCGCACTGCACCACGGTGGAGGGGGTGGCGGGCGTGGCCTTTGCCGTCTGGGCGCCCAACGCCGAGCGGGTCAGCGTGGTGGGCGACTTCAACCGCTGGGACGGGCGTCTTCACCCCATGCGGTTGCGCCTCGAGGCCGGGGTGTGGGAGCTGTTTATCCCCGGGCTGGAGCCGGGGGCGTTGTACAAGTTCGAGTTACGCGGTCACGGCGGTTGTGGCCCCATGCTCAAGACCGACCCCTGTGCCCGGCGTTACCAGCAAAGGCCCGAAACGGCCGCCGTGGTCGAGCCGCCGGAGGCCTACGCCTGGGAGGACGGCGAGTGGATGGAGCGCCGGCGCCGGGAGGGCAGCGCCTGGCAGCAGGCGCCCTGGTCGATCTACGAGGTCCACCTTGGCTCCTGGCAGCGCGATGCGCAGGGCGGTTTCCTCGACTACCGCACCCTTGCCCACGAGCTGGTCGCGTACGTCCAGCGCACTGGGTTTACCCACATCGAGCTGCTGCCGATCACCGAGCACCCGCTGGACGACTCTTGGGGCTACCAGACCACCGGCTACTTTGCCCCGACCAGCCGCTTCGGCGGCCCGGATGATTTCCGCTACTTCATTGACTACTGCCACCGCCACGGCATCGGAGTGATCCTGGACTGGGTGCCCGCCCACTTCCCGCGGGACGCCTGGGCGCTGGCCCGCTTCGACGGTACGCCGCTCTACGAGCACGCCGATCCCCGCCAGGGGGAGCACCGCGACTGGGGGACGCTGATCTTCAACTTCGGCCGCAACGAGGTGCGCAGTTTCCTGCTCTCCAGCGCCGTGTACTGGCTCGAGGCCTACCATCTGGATGGGCTGCGCGTCGACGCAGTGGCCTCCATGCTCTATCTGGACTACTCCCGCGAGGACGGTGACTGGGTGGCGAACGTCCACGGCGGCAACGAGAACCTGGAGGCCATCGCCTTCCTGCGCGAGGTCAACACCGTTACCCACGGCGAGCAGCCTGGGACCTGCATCATCGCGGAGGAGTCCACCTCTTGGCCGCAGGTCACGCGCCCGACCTACCTCGGTGGGCTGGGGTTCACCATGAAGTGGAACATGGGCTGGATGCACGACACCCTGACCTACCTCGGCGAGGACCCCGTCCACCGCCGCTACCACCACGACCAGCTGACCTTTGGTCTGCTCTACGCCTTCACCGAGAACTTCGTCCTGCCGTTCAGTCATGACGAGGTGGTCCACGGCAAGGGCAGCCTGCTTGACCGCATGCCCGGCGACGACTGGCAGCGCCTGGCCAACCTGCGCCTGCTCTACGCCTACCAGTTCACCTATCCGGGCAAAAAGCTGCTGTTCATGGGCTGCGAGATCGGCCAGCGCAGCGAATGGGATGCCGATTCTACGGTGGACTGGGCGGCCCTATCCGATCCACGCCACGCCGGCGTGCAGCGCCTGATCGGCGATCTCAACGGGCTCTACCGGGGCGAGCCGGCGCTGCACCGGCACGACTTCTCCGAGGCGGGCTTCGCCTGGGTGGACTGCCACGACGCCGAGCAGTCGGTGTTCAGTTACCTGCGCTGCGGTGACGCCGGCGAGCGGGCAATGGTGGTTCTCAACTTCACGCCGGTGCCACGCCACGGCTATCGGCTGGGCGTGCCGGTCGCTGGGTACTGGGCGGAGCGGATGAACACCGATTCGGCCCTCTACGGCGGCTCGGATGTGGGCAACGCCGGTGGCGTGATCGCCGAGCCGGTGCCGTGGAGCGGCCACCCGTATTCGGTGGTGCTGACCCTGCCGCCGCTGGCCGGCCTGGTGCTGGTCGGGGAGGGTGCGTGAGGATCCTGTTCGCCACCGCCGAGGCTTGGCCGCTGGCCAAGACCGGGGGCTTGGGCGACGTGGCTTTCGGCCTGACCCGGGGGCTGGCTGAGCTCGATTGCGACGTACACCTGTTGATGCCCGCCTATCCGGGTGCCGCCGAGCAGCTGGAGGGCACGGTCCGCCGGCGTCAGGTGCCGTGGGCCGACGGGGATGTGGCGCTGATTGAAGGGCGGCTGCCCGGCACCGGGGTTGGGGTCTGGCTGCTCGACGATCCGCCGCTGTTCGCACGCGTCGGCGGTCCCTACGCCACGGCTGGGGGCGATGCCTGGCCGGACAATCATTGGCGGTTCTGCCGTCTGTCGCAGGTGGCTGCGGCTCTGGCAGCGGGGGATTTGCTGGACTGGCGCGCCGACGTGCTCCACGGCAACGACTGGCAGACCGCGTTGGCCCCGGTGTTCCTGCGCGAGCGCAGCGAGCGGCCGGCCACCGTGTTCGGTATCCACAATCTGGCCTACCGCGGGCTCTTTCCGGCGGAACTCTATCCCCGGCTCGGGCTGCCAGCCGAGCTCTGGCACCCCGAGGGGTTGGAGTTTTTCGGCCAGCTGGCCTTTATCAAGGGCTCGCTGGTCTTCGCCGACGCCCTGGTGACGGTCAGCCCAACCTACGCTCGCGAGATCCAGACCCCGGCCTTTGGCTGGGGGCTGGAGGGGCTCCTCCACCACCGGCGGGACCGGCTGTTCGGCATCGTCAACGGCATCGATACCGAGACCTGGGACCCGGGGCGTGACCCCCATCTGGCCGCCCGCTACGCCGAACCGGACGACCCGGCCCGGTGGGCCAATCGCGGAGCCGTGGCACGGGCCGTTGGCCTGGCGGAGGGCGACGGGCCCGTGCTCGGTTTCGTCGGTCGGCTGGTGGAGCAAAAGGGTGTGGACCTGATCCTGGCGGCGTTGCCGCGTCTGCTGGCCAGCGGCGCGCGGCTGGCCCTTCTCGGCTCGGGGGATCATAGGCTGGAGGCCGCGCTGCGTGCCGCGGCCGAACAATATCCGGGGCAGGTCGGGGTGGTGATCGGCTACGATGAGGCGCTCGCCCACCAGATCGAGGCCGGCAGTGATCTGTTTCTGATGCCCTCGCGCTTTGAGCCGTGCGGGCTCAACCAGCTCTACTCCCTGCGCTACGGGACGCCGCCGGTGGTCCACCCCACCGGCGGGCTGGCGGATACGGTCGTGGACGTGGATGCCCACCCCCAGAGCGGTAACGGTTTCCACCTGGCTGCGGCGGAGGGCGCCGCCCTGGCCGAGGCGGTGGAGCGGGCCTTGGCGCACTGGCGGGATCGGTCGGCTTGGCACGCCATCCAGGCCCGCGGCATGGCCGGGAGCTACTCGTGGGAGGCCTCGGCGCGGGCGTATCGGGATCTGTATCGCGAGCTGGGGGCAGAGCGGGGATGACGACCGCTCCGCCGGGTCAGCGCCCGCGGATTAGCGCTGGCGCCTGCCCCGCCCCCGGCCCTTTCGCTGCCGGGCCGGGGGGGCGCCCGCGGGCGGCGTCTGCCGGCGGGGGTGCTTGCCCGTCGGGGTCCGCCGCCCCTCGCCGGCGGATCCGGTGCCCGGCGGCTGGTGGGCGGGCACCAGGTGACGTTTGCTGTTGCCGATCAGGTCCGCGCGGCCCATGCGCTGCAGGGCCTGGCGCAGCAGCGGCCAGTTCTCCGGGTCGTGGTAACGCAGGAAGGCCTTGTGGAGCCGACGCGTGCGCAGACCCCGGGCGGTGTGCACCGGGGCGCCGCCCTCCGGCCCGACCCGGCGCAGCGGGTCGCGGCCGCTGTGATACATGGCGGTGGCCAGCGCCATGGGCGTGGGCAGGAAGGCCTGCACCTGGTTGGGCCGGAAGCCGTTGCGCTTGAGCCACAGGGCCAGCTGCAGCATGTCCTCGTCCGTGGTGCCCGGGTGGGCGGCAATGAAGTACGGGATCAGGTACTGCTCCTTGCCCGCCCGCCGGCTGTAGTCCTCAAACAGCGCCTTGAAGCGATCGTAGGTGTCCATGCCCGGTTTGAGCATCTGCCCCAGGGGCCCGGGCTCCGTGTGCTCCGGCGCGATCTTCAGGTAGCCGCCGACGTGGTGGCTGACCAGCTCCCGCACGTAGGCCTTGGAGTGGATGGCCAGGTCGTAGCGCACGCCCGAGGCCACCAGGACCTTCTTCACGCCGGGGCGTTGCCGGGCCTGGCGGTAGAGGTCGATCAGCGGCTCGTGATCGGTATCAAGGTTGCGGCAGATGCGGGGGTAGAGGCACGACATGCGCCGGCAATGGGCCTCGGCCTGCGGGTCCTTGCAGCCCATGCGGTACATGTTGGCACTGGGGCCGCCGAGATCCGAGATGACCCCGGTAAAGCCCTCGGTGCGCTCGGCGATCTCGTCGATCTCGCGCAGGATCGACTCCCGGGAGCGGGACTGGATCAGCCGCCCCTCGTGCTCCGTAATCGAGCAGAAGCTGCAGCCGCCGAAGCAGCCGCGCATGATGCTCACCGAGAAGCGGATCATCTCCCAGGCGGGGATCCGGCGTCCGGCGTAGTCTGGGTGCGGCCCCCGCTGGTAGGGCAGTTCGTAGAGGGTGTCCAGCTCCTCGGTGCTCAGCGGCAGCGGAGGCGGCGTGATCCAGACCTCCTGATCGCCGTGGGCCTGCACCAGGGTCCGGGCGTTGTGCGGGTTGGTCTCCTGGCGGGTGATGCGCGCCAGCTCGGCAAAACGATCCGCGTCCCGGCGCACGCTCTCCCAGTCCGGCAGCCGCAGCACGCCCTGCTGGTCGGCCGGGTCGTCCTCCGCGGGGCCGGGAGCGGGGCGGGCGTAAGCGATGCCGCGCACGTCGCGGATCCGCTGCGGCGGCTCGCCGGCGGCGATGCGGTGGGCGACCTCGACCAGGGCCCGTTCCGCGTTGCCGTAGAGCAGCAGGTCGGCCTTGGCGTCGAGCAGCACCGAGCGCCGGACCTTGTCGGACCAGTAGTCGTAGTGGGCCAGGCGGCGCAGGCTGGCCTCGATCCCGCCCAGGAGGATCGGCGTGTCGCGGTAGGCCTGGCGCAGGCGCTGGCTGTAGACGATGGTGGCCCGGTCGGGGCGGCGTCCGCCCTCGTCATCGGGGCTGTAGGCGTCGTTGCTGCGGCGCCGACCATCGGCGGTGTACCGGTTGACCATGGAGTCCATGTTGCCGGCGGTGACGCCAAAGAAGAGGTTCGGTGCCCCCAGGGCCTGGAAGTCGGTGGTGTCGCGCCAGTCGGGCTGGGCGATAATACCCACGCGGAAGCCCTGGGCCTCGAGCAGACGGCCGATGATGGCCATGCCGAAGCTCGGGTGATCGACGTAGGCGTCGCCGGTGACCAGGATGATGTCGCAGCTGTCCCAGCCCAACTCGCCCATTTCTCGCCGGGACATGGGCAGAAACGGCGCTACGCCGAAGCGGGCCGCCCAGTAGGGGCGGTAGGAGAACAGTGCGGGGGGCTTCGAGTCGTTCACGCCGTCATGGTAACCGGCGCAGCGGGGCGCGTCATGGACGTTTTATGTGCCGCGGCCGCAACTTGAGCGGATCCCGGGGCGGCGCTAGGGTGTCGGGCTCGAATCATCGCCCCGGAGTCCATGTGTCATGAAGATCGAGCAGCAGACCCTCACCGTGCAGACCCGCGGCCGTGGGACCCATGAGCTCACCCGTCGCCTCGCCGACGCCATTGGTGAGTACGGCGTTTCGCGTGGCCTCGCGCATGCCTTCTGCCACCACACCAGCGCCTCGCTCATGATCACCGAGAACGCCGATCCCAGTGTCCGCGCCGATCTGGAGCGGTTCATGGCCCGTGTAGCGCCGGACGGCGACCCCATGTACGAGCACGACATGGAGGGCCCTGACGACATGCCGGCCCACATCCGCAGCATGCTCACCGGCAGCGGCGTGACCATCCCGATCAGCGGCGGTCGCCCGGCGCTGGGGACGTGGCAGGGGCTCTACCTCTGGGAGCACCGCAGCGGGGGGCATGCTCGACGCGTGACGCTGACGCTGATCGGGGAGTGACGGGAAGAGTCACGATCGAGTCACGCGGGTCGCCGGGAGGCTGGACGCAGTACGTGGGTTTTTGCGTAACGATGGATTGGAGGGCGGGAAATGGTGGGCCCGGTCGGATTCGAACCGACGACCAAGGGATTATGAGTCCCCTGCTCTAACCACTGAGCTACAGGCCCGTCGGAGGGGATAGGGATCCCGCAGGGATCAAAACACAACCCCGGGGCGCCGGCAACGGCACCCCGGGGATCGGCTCGGGCGCGGGTTACTCCTCCAAGAAGCTGCGCAGTCCCTCCGAGCGGGTCGGGTGGCGCAGCTTGCGCAGCGCCTTGGCCTCGATCTGGCGGATGCGCTCGCGGGTGACATCGAACTGTTTGCCGACCTCTTCGAGGGTATGGTCGGTGTTCATGTCGATGCCAAAGCGCATGCGCAGGACCTTGGCCTCCCGGGGCGTCAGCCCGGAGAGTACCTCGCGCACCGACTCGCGCAGGCCTTCGGAGGTGGCCGAGTCCACCGGCGAGGTGACGCTGGTGTCCTCGATGAAGTCGCCCAGGTGGCTGTCCTCGTCGTCGCCGATGGGCGTCTCCATGGAGATCGGCTCCTTGGCGATCTTGAGGACCTTGCGCACCTTGTCCTCGGGCATCTCCATGCGCTCGGCGAGCTCCTCGGGGGTGGCCTCGCGGCCCATCTCCTGAAGCATCTGCCGCGATACCCGGTTGAGCTTGTTGATCGTCTCGATCATGTGCACCGGGATGCGGATGGTCCGCGCCTGGTCGGCGATGGAGCGGGTGATGGCCTGGCGGATCCACCACGTGGCGTAGGTGGAGAACTTGTAGCCGCGCCGGTACTCGAACTTGTCCACCGCCTTCATCAGGCCGATGTTGCCCTCCTGGATCAGGTCCAGGAACTGCAGGCCGCGGTTGGTGTACTTCTTGGCGATGGAGATGACCAGGCGCAGGTTGGCCTCGACCATCTCCTTCTTGGCGCGGCGGGCCTTGGCCTCACCGATGGACATGCGGCGGTTGATCTCCTTGATCTCCGCCACGGAGAGGCCGTTCTTGTCGGCGATCTCCTTGAGATCCGCCTGGGCCTTGCGGATGGTCTCGGCGTGCGGCTTCAGTCGCTCGGCGCGCTCGCCCCCCTCGGCCAGCAGGTCGTCGAGCCAAGTGGGGTCGGTTTCGCGATCCTGGAAGCTCTTGACGAACTCCTTGCGAGCCATTCGCCCTTCGCGGGTGCACAGATTCATGATCTCGCGCTCTCGGGCGCGGATCGTATCCACCGTGCCACGCAGCCGGTCGGCCACAGCGTCCACCACCTTCGGGGTGAACTTGATGCTCAGGAAGATCTCCTCCAGCTCGCCCCGCAGTTCGGCGATGCGCGGTGCGGCCGAACCCTCGCTGGCCAAAACCTCCTGCATCTCGTTGTAGGCGGCCCGCAGGCGCTCAAAGAGCTCCGCCACCGCCTCGGGATCGGGGCCGGTTTCGGTGGCGGTGGTCTCCTCCTCGTCCTCGGTGGCGGTCTCCGGGGCGGCAGCGGGGGCCTCCGGAAGCTGCTCGGAGCCGTCCTCGCGGTCACGGAAGCCGGCAAGGATGTCGGTCAGCCGGGCCTCGCCCTCCTGGGCGCGGTCGTAGAGCATGATCAGCTGCCGGGCCGCCTCCGGGTAGGAGGAGAGGGCCATCAAAGCACGGTCGAGCCCGTCCTCAATCCGCTTGGCCAGCTCGATCTCGCCCTCGCGGGTGAGCAGCTCGACGCTGCCCATCTCGCGCATGTACATGCGCACGGGGTCGGTGGTCCGGCCGAACTCGGCGTCCACGGCGGCGAGGGCGGCAGCGGCCTCTTCGGCCTCGTCCTCGTCGGTGGCCACGGTGGTTTCAGCCAGGAGCAGCTCGTCCGAGTCCGGGGCCGTCTCGTGGACGTTGATCCCCATGTCGTTGATCATGCCGATGATATCGTCGATTTGATCGGGGTCGACGATATCGTCGGGGAGGTGGTCGTTAACCTCCGCGTAGGTCAGAAAGCCCTGCTCTTTGCCCTTGGCGATGAGCTGCTTGATTTGCGACTGTTGATCCTGTGACATAGGCGATCGGTCTGATCCGCGGTTGCTCGGGGAAGGCGCCGCTGGGCGGAACCGTACAGTGTAGCGTCCAGGTTCGGGTTCCTTCAAGGGCGCGTCAGGTTTTAGAGGCGAAACGCCGCGCGAAGTTCCTCCATCTCCTGCTGTTCATCGGCGCTGATCCGGCCCCGCTTGAGCCGGTCCATCAGCAGCTGCAGTCGTGTCGCCTGACGCAGCCGCTCCTGCTCCAGGTCCATGGTCTGCTCATCCCGTTCCTCCTGCTCGAGCTCACGGACCAACCGCTTCTGCTCGTTGTGGATGATCTGCTCCTCGATCCGCATGAGGGCGTCCTGGAGTTCCTGCTGGTGGTCCCCCTCGGCCATGGCGGTTCGTTGCCAGGCCGCCAGCCGGTGTAGCGGGGTCTCGTGCGGGGTGTCGCGGAACCGCTCCAAGACCCTTGCCGTTGTGATATTGGGTTCCGTGCGCGCCAGTTCAAGGAGCTGTTGCAGCAAGTCTAGTCCAGGAATGTCTCGATCGGCGAAGCGGTCCGGGTCGCCGGCGTACGCCGCGAGCTGCGGCTGCTGCAGCAGCAGGGCGATGGCGTGGCGCACGGGGGTGCGCTGCAGGCTTGTCTCGGGACTGCGTGGGGCGCTGCGCGGCTGCGCGGCGCCTTGGTTGCGGGTGGCTTCGCCCCGTCCTTCGAGGATGCGGTCGATGCGTTCGGGCTCGGTGCGCGTCAGCTCGGCGAGCTGGCCGATCAGCGTCTCGCGCACGATGCCCCGTGGTAGCCGCCGCAGCGGGTTGCTGGCCCGTTCCAGCAGGCGGGCGCGGCCGTCGACGGTGGTCAGGTCGCACTCCTCGCCGAGGTGGGCCAGGAAGAATTCGATGACCGGCGTGGCGGCATCCAGGCGTGCTTCGAAGGCCTCGCGGCCCTCGCTGCGCACCAGGTCGTCGGGGTCGCTGCCCTCGGGCAGCAGCAGCACGCGGACCTCGCGGTCGCCCTGCAGGACTGGGAGCAGGTTCTCGACGGCGCGCAGCGCCGCGCTGCGGCCGGCGTCGTCGCCGTCGAAACAGAGCACCAGTTCGTCCGCGGAGCGCAGTAGCAGCGTCGCCTGCTCGGCGGTGGTGGCGGTACCCAGGGTGGCGACGGCGCCAGGGATGCCCTGCTGGGTCAGGGCGATGACATCCATGTACCCCTCGACCACGATCAGCCGGCCGGGGCGGCGCTCGGCTTGAAGGGCTTGGTAGAGGCCGTAGACTTCACGGCCCTTGTGGAAGACCGGGGTCTCCGGGGAGTTGAGGTACTTGGGCTCGCCGTCGCAGACCACTCGGGCGCCGAAGGCCACCACGCGACCGCGGCGATCGTGGATCGGGAAGGTAATGCGATCGCGGAAACGGTCGTAGGTCTTCTGTTCCCGTTCGATGATCAGTCCGGCGCGGATGGCCGGTCGCGGGTCATCGAGCTGGCGCAGGAGGTTGTCCCAGCCCGGCGGGGCGAAGCCGAGGCCGAAACGGGCGGCCACCTCCCCGGAGATCCCGCGCCGACGCAGGTATTCTACGGCGCTCTGGCGCGCGGGGTGGTTGCGCAGTGCGTCGCGGAAGAACTGGTGGGCGTGGGCCAGAGCGCGGTACAGCGGGGCGTATTCGTCGGCGGCCCGGCGGGCCCCGCCGCCGTCCGGGATTTCCAGGCCAACCCGGCCGGCCAGCTCCTCAATGGCCTCACGGAACTCCATGCGGTCGTGTTCCATGAGGAAGCGGATCGCCGTGCCGTGGGCACCACAGCCGAAGCAGTGGTAGGTCTGTCGTTCAGGATTGACGTTGAACGAGGGGGTGCGCTCGTCGTGGAAGGGGCAGCGCGCCTTGTAATTGCTGCCGGCCGGGCGCAACGGCACGCGCTCGCCGATGACGGCGACGATGTCGGTGCGTTGCAGCACCTCATCGATGAACTCATCGGGGATCCGCCCGGCCATCGGCCAGCCTCCGGGGTCTGGAAGGCTCCAGACGGTATCGCGGCGAGGGCGGGGTCAGCCGCCGAGGCGGTTCTTGACGCGAGCGCTGACTGCGCCGAGGTCGGCCCGCCCCTGGAGCTTCTCTTTGAGAGATCCCATGACGCGGCCCATGTCCTTGATCGATGCGGCCCCTGAGTTGTTGATGGCCTCTTCGATCAGGGCGTCGATCTCTTCATCGCTGGCCGCTTGGGGAAGGAACTCGGAGAGGATCTCGATCTCTCGTTCCTCGGCCTCGGCCCGGGCGGTCTGGCCGGCGTCGCGGTACTGCTCCGCGGACTCCCGCCGCTGCTTGACCGCCTTGGCCAGGACATCGATGGCCGCGCTGTCGTCGGTGGCGAGGTCACAGCGCTCGTCCACCTCACGCTGCTTGAGTGCCGCGCTCGCCGAGCGCAGGACCGCCAATCGCTCCTTGTCGCCGGAACGCATGGCGGATTTCACTGCCTCGAGCACGGTTTCCTTGACGCTGCTGGGTGCGGCCATCGGTTCCTGGGTCCGGGGGTCAGTAGGGCCGCTGGCGCCGCTGCTGCTCGCGGTTGAGCCGCTTCATGTGCCGCTTGACGGCGGCGGCCTGCTTGCGCTTACGCACCTGCGTGGGCTTTTCGTAGTACTCGCGCCGGCGGATCTCGGACAGCACGCCCGCCTTCTCGCAGGAACGCTTGAAGCGGCGCAGGGCCACCTCGAATGGCTCGTTTTCGCGGACTTTCACAATCGGCATGCGCTCGTCGACCCCTTCGTCGTTGTCCATGGCAAATGATTATCCGGGCATTTCAGCCCAAAGATAAACGAGCAGTCTAGTTGCCATGAGGGGGGTATTTCAACCTCGCCGTCGGCGTTTTTTCGGGTAGGGGCGACTGCCATCGGGCTGCGTGTTGAAGCGCTTGTAGGTCCACTGGTACTGCGCCGGAGCGATGCGCACGCACTGCTCGACTCCCCGGTTGATCGCCGCCGTGGCCGAGGTCGGGTCGCGGTCGGCGACGTCAGGGTCGGCGGGCAGGAAGTGCAGATCGTAGCCGCGACCGGCGGGGAGTCGCTCGGCGAACGCGAATAGTGGCACGGCGCCGGAGCGCTGGGCGATGCGCCCGGCCAGGGTCATGGTCTTGGCGGGGACCCCGAAAAACGGCGCGAAGGGTTCACTGCCGTCCGGCTCCTGGTCGGGCAGGATGCCGACCACCTCCCGGCGGGCGAGGGCGCGCAGTACGCCGCGCACGCCCTGGGGGCCGGCGGGGAGCAGGCGGGCTCCGTTGCGCGAGCGCCCGGCGAGCAGGATGGGTTCCAGAGCGGGCTGGCGGGGGGGGCGGTACAGGGCCGTGAGCGGTTGTCGCGCAGCCACCCAGAGGTTGAGCAGTTCCCAGCAGCCGATATGGGGGGCGAGCAGGAGCACGCCCCGACCTTCATCCAGGGCCTGGTCGAAGTGGGTTCGGCCGTGGACCTGGCGCACCCAGCCGACCACCCGTTCAGGCGGGCGCTTAAAGACCGGCGCGATCTCCAGCGCGGTCTTGCACGTCTCCTGCAGGGCGTTGCGAACCAGGCGGCGCCGCGCGCCCGCGGCCAGATCCGGGAAGCAGAGGCGCAGGTTGATCTCGGCGACCTGCCGCGTCCGATTGGGCAGGTAGGCCAGGGTGGTGCCGACCGCCGCACCGACGGCGTGCAGTACGGGCAGGGGCAGTCGGGCCAGGACGGAGAGGGTCCATTCCAGGCTGCGTGGTGGGGCTGGCTCTTCGGTCATGGCGATAGCTAACCTGTTCCCGGGGCGGCAAGGCAACCCGGGCGGTGGTGTTCGGGGGCAGGCTCGCTACACTTTCCCGGTGGGGTGCCATGCGCGCCCGGGACGAGCCTTTACCCATGTGGCCGTGCCCGGAGTTCTTCGTGAGGACATACAGGAGAGGATTCCAATGAGCGGTAACCAACCGATGGAAGAAATGGTCCGGAACTGGACCGAGATGCAGCAGCGCATGTGGGATACGTGGCTGCAGACGGTGCGTGGCATGCAGATGCCCACCGGGGTGTCCCAGGGCGATGAGTGGCAGCGCCACTATCAGCAGAACCTGGAGGCCTGGGAGAAGGCGGTCCGCGAGGCCCTCGACGCCCAGGTGCAGTGGGCGCAGAAGTGGGCACAGCAGGCCGGTGCCGGAGAGCATGCCAGCGAGGGGATGCAGGAGGCGGTTAAGCAGACCCAGGAGATGATGAAGTCCTGGACCGAGGCGCAGAGCAAGCTCTGGAACGCCTGGTTCGACAGCGTGAAGAACATGGATCCGTCCCGCATGGCGGAGCAGTGGGACTCGGAGGGCCAGCGCGTGCTCCAGGCCTGGCAGGATGCGACCAAGCGGGCCCAGGAGGCGATGCAGGAGCTATCCGGAACCGCGACGTCGGGGGCTGCCGGCTCGCAGAAATCCTCTGCAGGGCGAAGCACCTCGGGCGGCAGCAAGAAGGCCTGATCGGACGAAAAAAAAAGCCGACGCATCCTGCGTCGGCTTGAACCCGCTTCCCTCGGGCTAATGGGCGGGGGCCTTACTCTTCCTTGAGCGGTCCCTGAAGGCCGAGCGATCCATCGCCCCACCCAGGCTCCCGCACAATCGACTGGGCTCTTCCGTTAAGCCTCAGGAGTTCGACTGCCGGTAGCCGTGGTCTACAATGCCCCAGCGCCCGTAGCAGGGAAATCAGGGGCAGCCGCAGTGCGTGTAAGACAAATCTGACATCGTCGGCGATGATCACCGTTATTCAGCGTTCAGGAAGGGCCCGGGTTTGGGTCGAGGGCGAGGTTGTCGGGCAGATCGGGCACGGGCTGGTCGCCCTGGTCTGTGCCGTGCGCGGGGATGGCCCGCAACAGGCCCGGCGCCTGGCCGAGCGGGTGCTGGGCTACCGAGTGTTTCCGGATGACGCCGGGCGCATGAACGCCTCCGCCCTCGATCGGGCCTGCGGTGTGCTAGCTGTGCCGCAGTTCACCCTGGCCGCGGATACACGCAAGGGCATGCGGCCGAGCTTCGGACCCGCTGCCGACCCCCAGACCGGTCAGGACCTGTTCGGTATCTTTCTGGATGCTCTGCACGCCCGGGCGACGGGGCCGGTGGCCGCCGGGGTCTTTGGCGCGGACATGCAGGTTGAGCTGGTCAATGACGGGCCGGTGACCTTCTGGCTGGAGGCGCCGCCGGGGCCGGCCGGCGCCGTGTGATATCCTCGTTCGCCCGTCGGGCGTCAGGCCCGGATCGATTCCAACCTGCGAGGGCGTTACGGCCATGGCCAAGCGAACGGCAGAAGTCGAGCGCACCACCGGCGAGACCGCCGTGCGGGTGCGGGTGGATCTCGACGGCGAGGGGAGCGCAGAACTCGACTGCGGGGTCCCCTTCTTCGAGCATATGCTCGCCCAGGTGGCCCGTCACGGCGGCTTGGATCTGCACGTCCAGGCCAAGGGGGACACCTGGATCGATGACCACCACACCGTGGAGGACGTGGGCATCGCGCTCGGGCAGGCGCTGGCTCGTGCGTGGGGCGACAAGGCCGGGCTGACCCGCTACGGGTACGCCTATGTGCCCCTGGACGAGGCGCTATCGCGTGCCGTGCTCGACCTCTCCGGCCGGCCCGGGCTCGTCTATGAGGCCGAGTTCCCGCGGGCGCTGATCGGACGCTTTGATACCGAACTCGTCGAGGAGTTCTTCCGGGCCCTGACCAGCCACGCTGCGGTGACCGCGCACCTGGACGTGCTGCGCGGACGCAATGCTCACCACATGGTCGAATGCCTTTTTAAGGCCTTCGGGCGCGCGCTGCGCCAGGCCGTCAGCCTGGATGAGCGCGCCGCGGGTCGGATCCCTTCCACCAAGGGGGCCCTCTAGCCATGAGCCGGGTGGCCATCGTTGACTACGGTATGGGCAACCTGCGCTCGGTCTACCGGGCCCTGGCCCACGCCGCCGGTGACGAGTCGGGTCTCGAGGTGACCGCCGACCCCGCCCGGGTCCGGGATGCCGAGCGTGTTGTACTCCCGGGCGTCGGCGCCATCGGCGACTGCATGACCGAACTCGACCGCCTCGGGCTGACCGCTGCCCTAATCGAGGCCGCGCAAAGCCGTCCCTTCCTCGGTATCTGCCTGGGGATGCAGGCGCTGCTGACCCACAGCGAGGAGAGCGGCGGGGTGGACGGCCTGGGTGTGCTGCCCGGACGTGCCGTACGATTCCCAGACGGCGAGCGCGACGGCCGCGGGCGGCCGCTGAAGGTGCCGCACATGGGCTGGAGCCGGGTGCACCGGCCTTGCCGGCACCCGCTGTGGGCCGGCATCGAGGACGGGACTTGGTTCTATTTCGTGCACAGCTACTACGTCGTGGCCGACGATCCGGGCATCATCGTCGGCCAGGCCGAGCACGGGTGCCGTTTCGCCGCCGCCGTGGCGGACGGGCCCTGCTTCGCCGTGCAATTCCATCCGGAGAAGAGCCAGGACGCGGGCCTGCGCCTCTACCGCAACTTCCTCGACTGGGACGGGAGCTGGACGTGATCGTAATCCCCGCCATCGATCTCAAGAACGGCCACTGTGTGCGGCTGCGCCAGGGCCGGATGGACGACGAGACCATCTTTGACGCCGACCCCGTGGCAGTGGCCGGGCGCTGGGTGGCGGCCGGCGCCAGGCGCCTCCACCTGGTCGACCTCGACGGCGCGGTGCAGGGCCGGCCTGCCCACGAGGAGACGATCCACGCGATCGCCCGCGCCTACCCCGATACGCCGCTGCAGATCGGCGGTGGCATCCGCAGTCGGGATACGGCCCTGCGCTACCTGGACGCCGGCGTGGGTTACGTCATTGTCGGCACCCGTGCCGTGCGCGAGCCGGCTTTCGTGGAGGAGCTCTGCCGCGAGATCCCCGGGCGGGTGTGCGTGGGGCTGGATGCGCGGGGCGGGTACGTCGCCACCGATGGCTGGGAACAGACCTCCGAGGTGGCCGCCGTCGACCTCGCTCGCCGGTTCGAGGACGCCGGCGTGGCGGCGTTGATCTTCACGGACATCGGCCGGGACGGGATGATGCAGGGCTGCAACGTCGAGGCCACCCGCGAGCTGGCCCGGGCCGTTTCCATCCCGGTGATCGCATCCGGCGGTGTCAGCAGCCTCGAGGACGTGCGCAGCCTGGCCGCGAGCCCGGAGGGCATCGCCGGGGCCATCGTGGGGCGGGCCATCTACGACGGCGGCCTTGACCTGGCCGCCGCTATCCGCACGGCGCGGGAGGCCGGCGATGACCGCTAAGCGCATTATCCCTTGCCTGGATGTGGATGGCGGCCGGGTGGTCAAGGGCGTCCGTTTCGTGGACATTCGCGACGCTGGCGACCCCGTGGAGATCGCCCGGCGCTACGACGCCATGGGGGCTGACGAGCTGACCTTCCTGGATATCACCGCCAGCCACGAGGAGCGCGATACCATCTACGATGTGGTGGAGGCGGTGGCCGGGCAGGTCTTCATCCCGTTGACCGTCGGTGGCGGCGTGCGCACCGTGGCCGACGTGCGCCGCCTGCTCAATGCCGGCGCCGACAAGGTGGCTATCAACACCGCGGCGGTTCACCGCCCGGAGTTCGTCCGCGAGGCCGCCGAACGCTTCGGCTCGCAGTGCATCGTGGTGGCGGTGGACGCCAAGCAGGTTGAGGAGGATCCGCCGCGCTGGGAGGTCTTCACCCACGGCGGGCGCAATCCCACCGGGCTCGAGGTCATCAGCTGGTGCCAGCGCCTGGTGGCGCTGGGAGCCGGCGAGATCCTGCTGACCAGCATGGACCGAGACGGCACAAGGGCCGGTTTCGATCTCGGCCTGACCCGCGCCGTCGCCGATGCGGTGACCGTGCCGGTGATCGCCTCCGGCGGCGTGGGGGATCTGGAACACCTGGCCGATGGGGTCGACGAGGGGGGAGCCGATGCCGTTCTGGCGGCGAGCATTTTCCACTTCGGCGACCACACCGTCGGCGAGGCCAAGGCGTACATGGCGGAACGCGGTATCGAGGTCCGACAATGAGCGAAGCCGGAACCGGGCGGTCGGCGGCCGACACCCTGCGCGAGCTGGCCGAGACCATCGAGCGGCGCCGCGGTGCATCGCCGGATGCCTCCTATGTGGCGCGGCTTCACCACAAAGGCTTGGACGCCATCCTCAAGAAGGTTGGCGAGGAGGCGACCGAGACGGTGATCGCCGCCAAGGGCGGCGAGCGGGAACAGATCGTTTATGAGACCGCCGATCTGTGGTTCCATACTCTCGTCATGCTCTCCGCCAGTGGGGTGTCGGTGGATGAGGTGCTGGCGGAGCTGGAGCGACGGGTGGGCCGTTCGGGCCTGGACGAGAAAGCGGCCCGCGGCGAGTGAGCAACGCATAACGGAAGGCGCCGCACGGCGTCGGAGGGTGAGGAGATGGGATTCAATATCTGGTCGCTGCTGATCATTCTGCTGATCGTGGCGCTGCTGTTCGGCACCAAGAAGCTGCGCAATATCGGCGGGGACCTTGGTGGTGCCATCCGCGGCTTCAAGGAGTCGATGCGGGAGGGCGAAGAGGAAGAGGCGCAGAAGCGCGCCGATGGGGAGTCGTCGGAGGAGCCCGAGCCGCTGGAGCACCAGGGCGACCCCGCCTCCGAGCAGGGCCACGCCCGGGAGAGCAGTGCCACCCGCCAGAGTGCCGAGCAGCACGACCGTAGCGCCTCCTGAGAGGCGCCGGCGCGCCTCCGGTACGGCCCTGACGCAGGATCGCCATGTTCGACCTCGGCTTCTGGGAAGTTCTGATCATCTGCCTGATCGGCTTGCTGGTGCTCGGCCCCGAGCGCATGGCTCGTACCGTGCGCGTGCTCGGCCGATGGGCCGGGAAGGCGCGCTCTTCGTTCAACGCGACGCGCCGCGAGGTCGAGCGCGAGCTGCGGGTCGAGGAGATTCGCAAGGCGGGCGAGTCGGTTCGGCGCGATGTCGAGCAGACCCGCCGCGCCTTCACGGGGGCTGAGGAACACGTCGAGCGGGAGACCCGGGAGGCCCGGCGCGCCGCCCGGCTCCGCAGGGCCGAGGAATCCGAGGGCGGTAAGCCGCGCGGCGCCGACAAGGAGCAGGACCAGTGAGTGCCGGCGAGCCCGACGAGAAAGAGGGGGGTGACGAGAAGCTTCAGGAGGCACCGCTGCTTAGCCACCTGAAGGAGTTCCGCGACCGCCTGCTGCGCATCGTCGTGGTGGTCCTTGGGGCGTTCCTGCTCCTCTACCCCTTCCGGGACACACTCTACCGCTGGATCTCCGGGCCGCTTCAGGAAGTCCTGCCCGAGGGCACCTCGATGATTGCTATCAAGGTGGCCTCGCCGTTTCTGATTCCCATGAAGCTGGCCCTGGTGGCGGCCATCTTCATCACCATCCCCTACATCCTCTACCAGCTCTGGGCCTTCGTGGCGCCGGGGCTGTACCGCCACGAGCGGCGGATGATCTGGCCGTTGCTGATCTCCAGCACCGGGCTGTTCTATCTTGGGGCGGCCTTCGCCTACTTCGTGGTCTTCCCGATTGCCTTCCGCTTCTTTGCACTGGTCTCCCCGGAAGGCGTGCAGATGATGACGGATATCGGCGAATACCTGTCGTTCGTGCTGACCCTGTTCTTCGCCTTCGGTGCGGCCTTTCAGGTGCCGATCGCGACCATCCTTCTGGTGCGCAGTGGCATCTCCACCCGGGAGAGCCTGGCGGCCAAGCGCCCCTACGTGATTGTCGGTGCCTTCGTGGTGGGTATGATGCTCACCCCGCCCGATGTGCTCTCGCAGGTGCTGCTGGCCGTGCCGGTGTGGTTGCTCTACGAGATCGGCATCCTGCTCGCCGGACGGACGCAGCCCGCCGAGGCCGCCTCACCGGACGGCGGCGGAGGCGATCACGGTTAGCGGTGGCGCCCGGGGTGCGCCGGCCCGCCGGGGCCGCCGCGCCCCGGGCGCACGGGTTCTCTCCGTTCGCTCCGAGCCTTAGAGTGGTGGCATGACTGATCGCGGCCTTTTCGAACACCTTCGCAACACCTCCTACCTGCACGGGGCCAATGCGGCCTTCATCGAGGACCTGTACGAGACGTACCTGGCCGATCCGAGCCGCGTGGACCCGGAGTGGCGCGCCTACTTCCACAGCCTGACCCGGGAGTCCGGCACCGGTGAGGACATCCCGCACAGCCCCATCCGGGCCCGCTTTGAGCAGCACGCGCGGGACAATGGCGGCACTCCGGCGCGGGCCTCCGGCGCTGTCCAGGGCGGGCTGAGCGCCGAGGCGGCCGAGAAGCAGGCGGCGGTGCTGCGGCTGATCAACTCCTACCGTTTTCGGGGTCACCAGGCGGCGGATATCGACCCCCTGGACCTGCGCCCGAAACCGCCGGTGCCGGATCTCGATCCGGCCTTCCACGGCCTGTCGCCGGCGGAGCTGGACCAAACGTTCAACACCGGGTCCCTCTACGCGCCGACGCAAATGACGCTGCGCGAGATCATCGCTCAGCTCGAGGAGGTCTATTGCGGGTCCGTCGGTTCGGAGTACATGCACATCACGGATACGGTGCAGAAGCGCTGGATCCAGGAGCGGCTCGAAGGGACCGGTTGCCGTCCGCGGCTGAGCGCCGCGCGCAAGAAAGAGATCCTCGAGCGCCTGACTGCGGCCGAGGGTATCGAGAAGTACCTGCATTCCAAGTACGTGGGCCAGAAGCGGTTCTCCCTGGAGGGTGGGGACTCGCTGATCCCCCTGCTCCACGACCTGATCCAGGGCGCCGGACGCGAGGGCGTCAAGGAGATGGTGCTGGGCATGGCCCACCGGGGCCGGCTCAACGTGCTGATCAACATCATGGGCAAGGACCCGGGCGACCTGTTCGCCGAGTTTGAGGGCCATCAACCCGACGGGCTGCAGGGCTCCGGCGACGTCAAGTACCACATGGGCTTCTCGTCGGACATCCAGACCCCGGGCGGTCCCATGCACGTGGCTCTGGCCTTTAATCCGTCGCACCTGGAGATCGTCAACCCGGTGGTCGAGGGCTCCTGCCGCGGGCGCATGCGCCGGCGTCGCGATCCCCAGGGCGAGCAGGTCCTGCCCCTGCTCATCCACGGTGACGCCGCCTTCGCCGGGCAGGGCGTGGTCATGGAGACCTTCCAGCTCTCCCAGGCCCGCGGTTTCTATACCGGGGGTACGGTGCACGTGGTGGTCAACAACCAGATCGGCTTCACCACCTCGCACCCGCAAGACACGCGCTCGAGCCACTACTGCACCGAAGTGGCGAAGATCGTTCAGGCGCCGATCTTCCACGTCAACGGCGATGACCCCGAGGCGGTAGCCTTCACCACGGCCCTGGCCCTGGATTACCGCAACACCTTCCACCGCGATGTGGTCATCGATCTGATCTGCTACCGCCGCCACGGCCACAACGAGGCCGACGAGCCGGCGGCCACGCAGCCGATGATGTACCAGAAGATCCGCAACCAGCCGACGGTACGCCAGCGTTACGCCGAGCGGTTGGTGCAGGAAGGCATCCTCGGGCCGCGGGAGTCCGAGGAGATGGTCGCCGCCTACCGCGAGGCCCTTGAAAACCGGGAGGTGGTGGCGTCGAACATCCTCACCGGCGTGCGCAACGACTACGCCGCGAACTGGACCCGGTTCGTCGGCGGCGAGTGGAATGAGCCGGTGGAGACCGCCGTGGACAAGGAGCGCCTGCGCGGGCTGCAGCAGATTCTCGACGCCCTGCCCGACGGCTTCGAACTCAATCCGCGGGTGGCCTCCATCATGGAGAGCCGGCGCAAAATGGTCGCCGGTGCGCTGCCGCTGGACTGGGGCTTTGCCGAGACCATGGCCTACGCCACGCTGCTGCAGGACGGCTACCGCGTGCGTCTGACCGGCCAGGACTCCGGCCGGGGGACCTTCTTCCACCGCCACGCCGTGCTGCACAACGCCCGTGACGGCTCCAACTTCGTGCCGCTGCAGGACGTGACCACCGAGCCGCAGGACTTCGTAGTCATCGACTCGCTCCTCTCCGAGGAGGCCGTGGTCGGTTTCGAGTACGGCTACGCCACCACTGAGCCGGACACCCTGACCATCTGGGAGGCGCAGTTCGGTGACTTCGCCAACGGCGCGCAGGTGGTCATCGACCAGTTCATCGCCGCGGCCGAGGCCAAGTGGGGGCGGCTGTCGGGGTTGACCATGTTCCTGCCCCACGGCTACGAGGGGCAGGGGCCGGAGCACTCGTCGGCCCGCCTGGAGCGCTACTTGCAGCTGTGTGCCGAGAACAACATGCAGGTCTGCGTGCCCTCGACGCCGGCGCAGTTCTTCCACATGCTGCGCCGGCAGATGCTGCGCCGCTACCGCAAGCCACTGGTGGTGCTGACGCCGAAAAGCCTGCTTCGGCACAAGCTCTCCACCTCCGGGCTTGACGACCTGACCGGCGGCCACTTCCACAACATCATCGATGAGGTGGACGGGCTCGATCCCGCTGCCTGCCGCCGGGTGGTGCTGTGCGCCGGCAAGGTCTACTACGACCTGCTCGAGGCCCGCCGGCGGGAGGCCCGCAATGACATCGCCATCATCCGGGTCGAGCAGCTCTACCCGTTCCCGGAGAAGGCGCTGCGCCGGCTGCTGACCGAGCGCTACGCGGCCGCCACCGAGGTGGTCTGGTGCCAGGAGGAGCCGAAGAACCAGGGCGCCTGGTACTCCACCAACCACCACCTCTACAACTGCATGGGGCCGGATCAGCGGCTGCGCTACGCCGGGCGCTCGGCGGCGGCATCGCCGGCGGTCGGCTACCCCAAGCGCCACCACGAGCAGCAGCGGGCGCTGGTCGAGGATGCCCTTGGCTAGGCGGCACGCGGCGATCGAGCCCGGACGAGAACACCAGAGAAGGGGACCTGCATGAGCGTCGAGATCAAGGTGCCAGCGCTGCCCGAGTCCGTCAGCGAGGCGACGGTGGTGGCCTGGCATAAGCAGCCCGGCGAGGCGGTGAGCCAGGACGAGAACCTGGTCGATCTGGAGACGGATAAGGTGGTGCTGGAGGTCCCGGCGCCCGCCGACGGTGTGCTGCAGGGGATCGACCGTGCGGTGGGCGATACGGTCACCCCGGACGATATCCTCGGGCACGTCGAGGCGGGTGCCGCACCCGCCACCGATGACCCCCCGGCCGCCGAGACCGCCGCGGCGGCCGCGGCCGGCGGACAGGCGTCGGACGACGCCGAGCCGGCCCCCCAGGGCGGGGAGGACACGGCCCCCGAGGCGCCCGTCGCGGCCGCGGACGCGGAGGCGGCACCGGCGGCGAGCCTGGACGGGCTCAGCCCGGCGGTGCGCCGTCTGGTCCGCGAGCACGACCTGGATCCTGCCCGGATCGAGTCCTCCAGTGGCGACGGTCGCCTGACCAAGGAAGACGTGCTCCGCCATCTGGAGCGTCGGGCCGAGGCCGAGGCAGCGCCCACCGCGGTTACAGCACCGCAGAGCGCCCCCGCCGCCGAGGCCGCCCCGCTGGGCGACCGACCCGAGCAGCGGGTGCCCATGACCCGGCTGCGCCAGCGTATCGCCGAGCGTTTGGTCGAGGCGCAGCAGACCGCGGCCATGCTCACCACCTTCAACGAGGTGGACATGCAGCCGGTGATGGATCTGCGCGCCCGTTACCGCGAGCGTTTCGAAAAGGCCCACGACGTGCGCTTAGGCTTCATGTCGTTCTTCGTCAAGGCGGCGGTCGAGGCCCTCAAGCGCTATCCGGCGGTCAACGCCTCGATCGACGGCAATGACATCATCTACCACGGCTATTACGACATCGGCATCGCCGTCTCCTCGCCGCGGGGGCTGGTGGTGCCGGTGCTGCGCGACGCCGACCGCCTCTCCTTCGCCGAGATCGAGTCACAGATCAACGAGCTCGGCAAGCGTGCCCAGCAGGGCAAGCTGAGCATGGACGAGCTTACCGGCGGGACTTTCACCATCACCAACGGCGGGATCTTCGGGTCGCTGCTCTCCACGCCCATCCTCAACCCGCCTCAGAGCGGCATCCTGGGGATGCACAAGATCCAGGAACGACCGGTGGTCGAGGACGGTGAGATCGTGGTCCGGCCGATGATGTACCTGGCCCACACCTACGACCACCGCATCATCGACGGCCGCGAGGCGGTGCAGTTCCTGGTGGCCGTCAAGGACTGCATCGAGGATCCCGCCCGGCTGCTGCTCGAAATCTAGCGGCGCGGGCCCAGGATCCGCCCGGGGCCGGAGGCCCTCGAGCGCACATACAACCACAGAACAGGGTCGCAACATGTCCAATCACTACGATGTCATCGTTATCGGTGCCGGCCCCGCCGGATACAGCGCTGCCATTCGCTGCGCCCAGCTGGGCATGCGCACTGCCGTGGTCGACGCCTTCGTCTTCAAGGACGGCGAGCCCGCCCTCGGCGGCACTTGCCTGAACGTCGGCTGCATCCCCTCCAAGGCGCTGCTCGACAGCTCGGAGCAGTATCACAAGGTCACCGAGCAGCTCAGCGCCCACGGCATCACCGCCCAGGGGGTGGAGCTGGATGTGGAGAAGATGATCGCCCGCAAGGACAAGGTGGTTAAGGATCTCACCGGGGGCATCCGTCAGCTGTTCAAGGCCAACAAGATCGAGTGGATCCACGGTCACGGCCAGTTGGTCGAGGCGAAGACCGTGGAGGTCCGCCGCTCGGATGGCACCAGTGAGCGCTACAGCGCCGACTCCGTCGTACTGGCCACCGGCTCGCGCAGCGTCGAGATCGGCGCCGCAGCGCTGGATCACGAGCGCATCGTCAACTCCGACGGGGCGCTGGACTTCACCGAGGTGCCGCAGCGGCTCGGCATCATCGGCGCCGGGGTCATCGGCCTCGAGATGGGCTCGGTATGGAGCCGCCTCGGCTCGGAGGTGGTGCTGCTCGAGGCGCAGGACGAATTCCTCGGGCCGGTGGACCGCCAGGTGGCGCGCACGGCCCAGAAGGAGTTCAAGAAGCAGGGGCTGGATATCCGCCTGGGTTGCCGGGTCACCGGCACCCGGGTCGACGGTGGGGTCACGGTCTCCTACGAGGACAAGAACGGTGGGCAGGAGCTGGAGGTCGACCGCCTCATCGTCTGCGTCGGCCGGCGACCCAACACCGATGACCTCTGCTCGAAAGAGGTCGATCTGCTCCTCGACGAGCGTGGCTTCATCAATGTCGACGAGGACTGCAAGACCAACCTGCCCGACGTCTACGCCGTCGGCGACGTCGTGCGCGGGCCGATGCTCGCCCACAAGGGCCAAGAAGAGGGCATCCTGGTGGCGGAACGGATCGCCGGCAAGGGCGGGCACCTCAACTACGAGACCATCCCGTGGGTGATCTACACCGACCCCGAGATCGCCTGGGTGGGTCGGACCGAGGAGCAGCTGAAGAAGGCCGGCATCCCCTACAACACCGGGGTTTTCGGCTTTGCTGCCAACGGGCGGGCCCGTGCCATGGACCAGACCGCTGGGATGGTCAAGCTCATCGCCCACGCCGAGACCGACCGGTTGCTCGGGGCCCACATCATCGGTCCGCAGGCCTCCGAACTCATCGCCGAGGCGGTGGTGACCATGGAGTTCGCCGGCTCCGCCGAGGACATCGCGCGCACCATCCACGCCCACCCGACGCTCTCCGAGTCCGTCCACGAAGCGGCCCTGGCCGTGGGTAAGCGGGCCATCCATAAGGCCAACTGAGCCGGTACGCGCCGTGCGCCGCCCCCGCACGGGGCGGCGCCGCCGCGTGCGGTCCGGATTCCGTTGCACCGAGGCAGTGCCGCTGGAGCACCGCTTTCGGGTATTCTGGACCCATGACCACCATCCGTACCGTCGCGACCACTCTTCCGATCCTTCTCCTGCTGGCCGCGTGCGCTACTCCCGAGCGGGCGCAGGACCGCGAGCCGGCCGGGGTCCGTGAGGATCCCCCCGCCCCCTTGGCCGAGGCCGAGCCCGAGCCCATCGAGGCCCCCGAGACTGTCCCGGAGCCGGCACCGGGGCTGGGTACCGCCGATGAACCGTTCATTGCCCGCGGGCAGGAGCCGGGGTGGATGCTGCGCATGGACGGCGAGCGCATGCGGCTGCTGGCCGATTACGGCCGCCTCGAGGTGGCCGCCGCGCAGCCGGACCCGGAGGTAACGGACACGGCCCTGCGCTATACGGCGGAGACCGATAACGGCCGCGCGCTGGAGGTTGTCGTCGAGCAGGCGCTGTGCGCCGATGTGGCCACCGGCATGCCGCACCCGTACCGCGTCGACTACACCCTGGACGGTACGCAGCATCGCGGTTGCGGCGGCGATCCCCGGGCGTTGCTGACCGGGGGTGAGTGGCAGATCGTGGCCGTCGACGGCGAGATCCCCGAGGCAATCATCACGCTCGATCTCGATGCCGAGGGGCGGGTTCACGGGCAGGCGCCGTGTAATCGCTACGCCGGCGCCTACCGGCTGACCGGCGAGCGGATCGTGTTCAGCGGCCTGGCCGCCACGCGCATGGCCTGCCGCGACGCGGGCCTGGCGGAAGCCGAGCAGGCGTTCCTGGATGTGCTCGCCGGGGTGTACTTCCTCTATATGCCCGAAGTCGACCGTCTGCGCCTGCTGACCGCGGATGGCAGGCGCCTGGAGGCGGTCCGCGCGGAGGAGGCCGGCGGGGTGGCGCCGTGAGCGTTCGCCCCTGCCCCCTGTGCGGCAGCTCGGCGGTGCTGTTCCATCGGGCCGAGCGCACGTATTACCGATGCCCGAGCTGCGCCCTGGTCCACGTACCGCCCCAGCAGCACCTGTCGGCGGCGGACGAGAAGGCTGTCTACGACCAGCACCGGAATGCGGTGAACGACCCGGGCTACCGGCGCTTCCTGGCCCGGATCGCCGATCCGCTGATGGCCGCGGTGGTGCCGCCGGCGCGCGTGCTGGATTTCGGTTGCGGCCACGGCCCCGCGCTGGCGGCGATGTTCCGTGAGGCAGGCTATCAGGCCGAGGTCTACGATCCCTTCTACTTCCCCGATCCGTCGCCGTTGCGCGATCGCTACGAGGTGGTTACCGCCACCGAGGTGGTCGAGCACCTGGCCGAGCCGGCGGCCGAGCTCGACGGGCTCTGGGGGTGCGTGCGACCCGGGGGTTGGCTGGGTATCATGACCAAGCGCCAGCCGTCCGCCGAGGCGTTCGGTGCCTGGCACTACCTGCGCGACCCGACCCACATCGCCTTCTTCGCCGAGGTGACCTTCTGCTGGTTCGCCCGACGCTGGGGCGCGGAGCTGCACCTGCCGCGGGACGATGTCGCCCTGTTGCGCCGCCCGGTCGCCGGCGGCGCGGGCTGAGGACAGTCGGGGCCATGCCTGCTATGTTCACCCGAGACCGCTGCACCTTCAGCGGCAGCCTGAAGCGAGGATTCGCAGTGCCACACGACCTCCCCGACCGCCCACGACGCCACACCCTGAAGATGATGATCAGCGCATCCCTGATGCCCCTGGTGGGCATGTCGGCCACCCCGGTTGCCGGCGCCCGGGGCGGCGAGGTGGACCGGGACGGGAGGCCGCGTATCGGCCTGGCGCTCGGCAGCGGCGGGGCCCGCGGCCTCTCCCACCTGCTGGTCTTCGAGGCGCTCGAGGAGCTCGGGGTGCGTCCGCACCGGATCAGTGGCTGCAGCATCGGCGCCATCATGGGCGCGCTCTATGCCGCCGGGCTTAGCGCCGAGGAGATCCGAGCCGGAATCGATGAGCTCGTCGCCGATCAGGACGAGAACTGGCTGCAGACGCTGATGGGCGGCAAATGGCGGCAGTGGCTCGACTTCGTGCAGCCGTCGGATCGCGACGGCGGGCTTGTGGAGTCCGACGCCTTTATCGCCCACCTGCGCAAGGAGACGGGCGTGTCGCGCTTTGGCGAGCTGGAGATTCCGCTGCAGATTGTGGCCACCGACTACTGGAAGCGCGAGGCGGTGGTCTTCGATTCGGGTGCGTTGTGGCCGGCGGTCCAGGCGAGCATGGCCATGCCGGGGCTGTTCAGCCCGGTCTCCTATCAGGATCGGGTGCTGGTCGACGGCGGCCTGACCAATCCGGTGCCGTTCGACCTGCTCGCTAAGGATTGCGACGTGGTGGTGGCGGTCAATGTGCTCGGCACCCGTGAGGAGGGCAAGGACGAGGCACTGCGCAACCCGGCGTACCTGGACAACATCTTCAACACGTTCCAGGTCATGCAGTACTCCATCCTGCAGGAGAAGCGGCGGCGGGAGGAGCCCGATATCCTGATCAGCCCGGCGATCCGCGATATCCGCGTGCTCGACTTTCACAGGGTGGATACGATCCTTGAGCAGGCCCGCCCTGAGGTGGACATCCTCCGGGACGAGCTGCGTGAACGGCTGGCCGAGTGGTGAGCGGGATGATGGCGGAATGGTTTGCCAGCGGCCGCGTCATCGACGCCATCCTGGTGCTGATGCTCCTCGAGGGGGCCCTGCTTTACGCGCTCTACCGGCGCACCGGTCATGGCCTGGCGCCGGCAACCATCGTGACCACCCTGGCGGCCGGCGGCTTCCTGCTGCTGGCGCTGCGCGCCGCGCTGACCGGTGCCCCGTGGTACTGGGTCTCGGGGTGGTTGCTGGCTGGCCTGGCGGCCCACCTGGCGGATCTGTGGCAGCGTCTGGGCCGGTCCTGACTGTTACGCTTTGTAGGCGGCGAAGCAGCGCATGACCCCGCGCGCCCGTCGCGAGGTGCCGTCGATGCGGAACCCCGCCGCGCGCACGGCTGCCTCGGTATCCCGGTTGAGGTGGCAGCCGCCGCTGACGGCGGTCCACACCGGCTGGATGCGGTCCTGCACCCGGCCCGCCAGCCCCGGTGAGCGCACGTGCTCGAGCATTCGCAGCACCCCGTGATCGTCGAGGACCCGGCGGATCTCCCGCAGCCCCGCCGCGGTATCGCCGACGCTGCAGAAACTCAGGCTGGTGGTGACCGTGTCGAAGCTGCCGTCGGCGAAGGGCAGTGCCTCCGCGCGGCCAACGTACAGCGGGACCTGCGGCGCCCGGCGCCGGGCGCGGCGCAACGCGGCGGCGTCCGGATCCACTGCCCACACCGCGGTCTCGGCGGGATAGAGCGGTAGGGTCCGTCCCGTCCCGCAGCCTACCTCCAGGACACGGCCGCGGACCCCGTCGACGAGCGCCTCGCGCCAGCGGTGCATGCCTAAGCGTTCGCAGACGGCCATACCGGCGTCGTAGAGCCACGGGATGTGCTCGACGCCGCGCACCGGGGTCACTCGCGAAGCCAGCAGGCGGCTCGATGCTCCGGGCGGGGCCGGAAGTCCGGCGGCGGCGGATCGAGCTCGCACCGACCCGCCATGGCGTGCGGGCAGCGTGGGTGGTAACGGCATCCGGTGGGTGGCTGGATCAGGCTGGGCGCCTCGCCCCCGGGGACTGGGCGGGGGCGGCCGGCGTTGGCGGCATCGGGGTCGCCGAGGGCGCTGAGCAGGGCCTCGGTGTAGGGGTGCTGGGGCCGCTGCAACAGCGCGTCCACAGGGGCCTGCTCGACGATGCGTCCGCCGTACATCACCATCGCCCGGTCCACATAGTGGCGGACCGTCGAGAGGTCGTGGGTGATGTAAAGCAGGGCCAAGTCGTGCTCCTGTTGCACCCGGTGGAGCAGGTTGAGGATCTCCACCCGGACCGAGGCGTCGAGCATGGAGACGGGCTCGTCGGCGATGATCATCGCCGGCCGCAGCAGCAGTGCCCGGGCGATGACCACGCGCTGCTGCTGACCGCCGCTGAGTTGGTGGGGAAACTTGCCGGCCACCTCGGCCGCGGGGCTGAGGCCAACCTCTTCGAGGGCTGCCTCGATGCGCCGCCAGCGCTCGGCGCGCGGGCGGACGCCGTGGATAATCAGCGGCTCGGCCAGGATCCGCTGCACCTCCATGAACGGTGGCAGGGCCCCGTAGGGGTCCTGCTGGACGTAGCCGACCTGCGCGCGGTATGTCTTGAGGGCCGCGCCGTTGAGCTCACCCACCTCGGTACCGGCGAAACGCACCGAGCCGGCGGTCGGCCGGTGCAGCCCGAGCAGGGTGCGCGCCAGAGAGCTCTTGCCGCAGCCGCTCTCGCCGACCACCGCAATGGCCTCACCGGCGTCCAGGCTGAAGGCTACGCCGTCGACGGCGCGCACCGTGCCGGTCCGCAGGAACCCCCACTGACGCAGTTCGAAGTGGGTGTGCAGGCCGTCAACGCACAGCAGTGCCTCATCGGTGCTGCCGGTGGTGCGCGCCGCGATGGGTGAGTGCAAGCTCATGGTCCCCCTCCCGAGCGGTGGTGAAGCCAGCAGCGGACTCGGTGCCGGGTATCGTAGGCAACCTCGGGTGGTGGCTCGCTGCAGCGCTCATAGGCCTTCGGGCAGCGTTCGGCGAAGCGGCAGCCGGTCGGCGGCTCGAGCAGGCTCGGGGGGCGGCCCGGTATGGCGCGTGGCGGCTGCTCCTGGTGCAGCCGGGGCACCGAGTCCATCAGCAGCCGCGAGTAGGGGTGGGCGGGATGGCCGAAGAACGCCTCGGCGCTGGCGGTCTCCACCACCTGCCCGGCGTACATCAGCGCCACCCGGTCGGCCAGTTCGCTGGAGGTGGCGATATCGTGGGTGATCAGCACGAAGCTGACCCCGCGTTGGGCCTTGATGCGCTTGAGCACGTTCATGATGGATGCCTGGGTGAGCACGTCCAGCGCCGAGGTGGGCTCGTCGAGGACGACCAGGTCCGGTTCGGTCACCAGCGCCATGGCCAGCACCGCGCGCTGGCGCATGCCCCCCGAAAGCTCGTGGGGGTAGCGGCGCAGGAAATCCGTGGCGATGCCCACCTCCTCGAAGGCGGCGCCGGCGCGACGGTGTGCCTCCCGCCGGCCCAGCCGGTGGTGCACGCGCAGCGGTTCAGCCACCTGTTCCCCGACGCGCACCACCGGGTTGAGGGCGTTCATGGCCGCCTGCATGACCAGGGCGATGCGCACCCAACGCACTTCGCGGCGGAAGCGCTCCTCCGGAAGGCCGAGCACGTCGCGTCCGTCCAGGCGCATCTGGCCGCTGGGGGCATGGGCGTTGCGCGGCAGCGTGCGCAGCAGGGTACGCGCCAGCGAGCTCTTGCCGCAGCCGGACTCGCCGAGCACGGCCAGGGCCTCGTTGCGGCGCACCTCCAAGTTCACGCCGTCCACCGCCCACAGGGTGCCGCGCGCGGTGGCGTAGCCCAGGCGCAGGTTCTCGATCTCGAGCAGCGGGGCACCGGCCATCAGAGGTTCCTCAGCCGCGGGTTGAAGATCCGGTCCAGGGCGAAGCCGAGCATGGCAAAGCCGAGTCCGGTGAGCATCAGCAGCGTCGCCGGCGACAGCACCCAGTAGTAAAAGCCGTGGTAGAGCGCACTCTGGGCCTGGGCATCGTGCAGGACCTTGCCCCACGTCGGCAGCACCGGGTCACCCAGGCCGAGAACCGCCAACGACGCCTCCAGGAAGACGTAGGTGGGGATCAGGGTGACGAAGGTGGGGATGAGCACTGGCAGGATCCGCGGCACCATGTAGCGCAGGATGATCCGGCCGCCCCCGGCCCCATAGGCGCGCGCCGCCTCGATATAGGGCGCTTCACGGATGGGCAGCAGCATCGAGCGGTACATCTTGATCCCGGCGCTGAATATGCCCAGCACCACGACGACGCCGAGCATCAGCCAGATGCTGGTCGAATAGAGGGTGCCGATCATCACCAGGATCGGCAGCAGCGGCAGGATGATGTTCACCTCGGTGAGCCGCTGGATGGTGGCGTCCACCCAGCCCCCGTACCAGACCCCGGTGGCGGCGATGATCAGGGTGGTCACTGTGGTGCCCACGGCGGCGAGCAGTCCGAAGGCGAGGGCGACCGGCGTGCCCCAGAGCAGGGCTACGGCCAGGTCGCGGCGCTGGTGGTCGGTGCCGAAGGCGCCGTGGACCTGCCCGTAGACGACCAGCTCGGCGTGCAGCCGGGCGGACTCTTCGAAGTGCACCGTCTCGATAACCAGCTCGTAGGTGCCGGTGCGCACTGTCGGGTCCGGGGTTCCGGGCTCGGCGTCGGTGAACAGGCCGACCTGGGGCGCGCGGCCCAGCCGACTCTCCAGTTGCCGGTCCTGGGAGATGGAGAAGCGCTCCCGCTCCCCCACCCGGCGGGCGTCGATGGGGATCTCCTCGCCGTCCGGGGTGCGCCAGTGCACCCGCGTGAAGGGCTGGCCCTGCTCGAACTCCGCCTCGAGGAAGAGATTGATCTCCGAGGGGAAGCCGTCGTAGGGGAAGTCGACCTCCAGGGTGGTTGTCTCGAGCCGTGCTGCGCCCAGATCCTGGCGCTCGGTGGGCGCATCCTCGCTGGAGACGGTGATGGTGCGCGGGGCATCCCCGCCGAGAAGCCGGTCGGTCCACGCCGGGCTGGCGTTGACCGGCAGGTCCTGCCAGGCGTCGCCGCCGCGCCAGAGCTTCTGCGCCTCGGAGTAGGGGATGGCGGTCACGGCATAGATGGCCGTGGCGATCAGCATGGCGATGATCAGCAGCCCGGCCACGGCGGACGGGTAGCGTCGTACCTGGGTGAGCCCATCGCGCCAGCGGATCATCCCTGCCCCCCGTCGATGCGGACCCGCGGGTCCAGGATGGCGTAGAGGAAGTCCAGCAGGAACACGGTCACGGCCAGCAGGTAGGCAAAGATGACCACCGAGCCGATGATGACCGGCGTGTCACGGTGCCCGATGGCCTCGAAGAGTAGCGTGCCCAGGCCCGGCCAGTTGAAGACCTGTTCGAGAATGATCGCACCGCTCCATAGGCCGATGAGCATCAGCAGGAAGCTGGTGATGATCGGCGAAAGTGTCGGCCGGAGGATGTAGCGCTGCTCCACCAGGGCGTCGGGCAAACCCTTGGCACGGGCCATCTCCACATAATCCTCGCTGGAGTGGATGAGGAAGAACGTCCGCCACGAGTAGATCGATATGAAGATCTGGGCGATGAACATCGCCGCCACCGGTAGCGCCATGTGGCGGATCACGCTGGCTGCATAGGCCCACGGATCCTCCGGCGGCGGCACCGCCACCATGCCGCCGGACGGCAGCAGCGGGAAGATGAACGCAAGCAGCAGGATCAGGAAGATGCCGTAGAACCACGCCGGCGCCGCCGAGGTGGGTGCCAGGCCGATCACGGTCTGGTCCAGCCGGCTGCCGTAGCGTCGTGACAGCGACAGCGCGGCGAAGACCGAGACGAAAAACACCAGCAGGTTGGCGGTGCCGAAGAGCAGCAGCGTCGCCGGCAGGCGCTCGGCAATGATGTTGTAGACCTGCCGGGAACCGGCATCGCTGTGCATCTGCTCCGCCCGCCCCAGGTCGAGGGTCATGGCCGCGCGCAGGTAGTCGAAGCTGCGCACGATGAACGGCTCGTCCAGGCGCAGGCGCTCGACCTCTAGGTCGATCTGGCGCTGCATCAGTTCCTCGCGCTCCTCCGAGTCGAGGTCCTGGAAGGCCGGGTCTCCCCGGACCTGTTCGGCCACTTCGCCCTGGATCTGGGCCATGCGCAGCTCATCCACCTGCCCGCCCATGTTGGCGATGAGGATGGTCAGGTAGACACCGATCAGCACGGTCAGCAGCAGGGCGATGAGCCGCTTGGCGGTGAAAACCCCAAGATGACGGAGGTCGCGGAGCAAGGAGGCGGTGCGGCTGACGGGGGCGGCGCTGGCCACGGCTACTCCTCCTCCTGGCTGTCTGCTTCGGGGCCGCCGGCCGGTAGGGTGGCGAAGGCGTGGGTGGCGAATGCCGGCAGGGCCACGCTTCGTGAGGTGACGGCCAGTTCCATGCTGTTGGCTCCGGTGCCCAGCGTCTCCAGCGCCTCGGCGGGGACGCGGATGCGCCACTGTCCGTCGCCGTCCGGCTCGCTCTCGCCTTTCAGCGCCAGCCGGTCGTCCCGGTCGAAGAGGAGAAAGCGGGCGGTCTCGATCTCCTCGTCCGGGTAGGGTTCGCCGGCGTAGGTGATGCGGACCGTCAGCTCGAGATCCTCGCCGTGCTCGACCAGCAGCGGTCCGTCGATTTCCAGCTCCGGGATGCGCGGGTCGGTGAAGCGCAGCCACTTGTCGGCCGGATCCGGGTGATCCGGGTAGCGACGCAGCACGATGCTGCCCTCCACCGGGCGGACCGAGTGCAGGTAGAACGGCCCATCATCCACCCAGAAGTGGCCGCGTTCCTGCTGCCAGGTGTCGAGGGCGCGGTAGCGCTCGGCGGCCTCGCCCTCACGCAGCCATTCGCCAAGGGCCTGCTCGAAGGGCACCTGCTCGGCCTCAGCGGCAGCGCGCAGGTAGCCGCGGAGAACCTCCAGGCTCGGCCCCGAGACCAGGTTGAGCCACTCCACATCCATGCGGTCGGCCTTGCTCGAGGAGAAGGCGAGCTCGCCGCGGCGCTCGGCCTGGATGCCCAGGTTGACCACGTGCCAGGGCTGAGCGGCCGGGATGCGGGCGGCGACCAGGTTCTCGGCGTCCGGGTAGACCTGGTCGCTGTAGACCTCGACGGTCAGGGGGTCGGTATCGGTAATCCGCCAGCCGCGGAAGTTGCGTTGATAGACCTCGAACTCCGGCAGGTGGGAGGGATCGAACAGCGGGCTGTCCTCGTCGGCTCGGGCGAAGCTCAGGATCCAAGGCAGCACCACGTCGGCCACGGAGACCTGCGAGCCGTCGTGCCAGCGGCGCTCGAGGTAGTCGTCCTCGTAGTGGAGGACTACCCGCGAGCGGGCGGTCAGTCCATCCTCGTGGCGATCGTCCACGGTCAGGATGCGCTGCTCCTCCGGGTCCCAGTCGATCCAGGCGTCACCGGGGATCTCGATGGTCTCAGCGGTTTCCAGCGAGACCCAGTCCAGGGTGCGGTTGACCGGCGCGTCCTCAGTGACCGTGACCTCCGCCGAGTCGAGTCGCTGCGGCCAGTAGAGGCCGGTGAAGGGGTCGGGCAGCACCGCCGAGTCGGTCAACCCGCGCAGGATCATGCGGTCGAAGATCCAGTTGCTGCCGGCGACGTGGTTCCACGGTTCGGTGAGCATGCTCGGCGTGGCTGCCACCACGCGACCCCCCACGCGATCGCTGAAACGCAGGGTAAAGGGCCACAGCTGCGACCCGGAGAGCCCGCCGGCCAGGTCGCCGGCCACCTCAAGATCGGCGGCGTGGGGCCAGACACTGAGCTGATCCGCCAGCCAGATGCGCGCCGAGTTTTCCATCGCCAGGGTCAGGCCCTCCTCCATGAGTTCCTGGCGTTCCCCGACGCTGGTGTAGTCGCGGCGCTCCAGGCGCTCGGCGGCCTCGCTGAACGCCTCGGTGGGCTCATACGCCTGCCATAGCGGGTCGGGGCGGCCTCGGGGGGTGTAGTAGTAGTTGAAGTTGTCGCCGATGTCGCGGTTGATCACGGTCGAGACCCAGGCGCCGGTGTAGATGTGCCAGCGTCCGGCGGCCGGGTCGCCGGTCATCCAGATGCGGGAGGCCTCCTCGGCCGTGCGGTAGAGGCGCTCGACGGTGAAGCCGAGATCCTCCATCAGGTTGGCGATGTAGTCCCCGACCCGCTCACGGTTGTCCTCGGTGCGGATGAGCACGGTGAGGGTCACCGGCTCGTCGGCGTAATACCAGCGGCCCTCCCGGCGCTCGGCGCCGAGCGCCTCCATGGTTTCCGCGATGGTCGCCTCGGCGCGCTCCGGGTCATGGCGGTACTTGAGTTCCAGCGAGCGTGCGGTCTCCGCCAGCCGGGCGTAGTCGGGGAAGGCCGTGTTGATCGGCAGATAGCGGGGCACCGCAAGACCGCCGAAGAGTTCCTCGGCCACGTGGCGCCGGTCGATCAGGCGATTCAGCGCCTCGCGGATGCGCGGCTCGCGGAATGGATTGAGTCGCTGCTCGTCCTCGAAGGCGGCCGGGTTGAGGGTCAGCTCGATGGCCGTGCCGTGGGAAAGGAAGTGGTCGACCTGCTCCGAGTCCTGCGCCTGGCGGAAGATGGTGGCGCTATCGATACCCTGGGTGAATAGGTGGTGCGAGCCGTGCTCGATGAGCGCGGTGAGCCGGCCCGGGTCGGACTCCTCGGTGAAGATGATCTCATCGACTAGTGCACCGCGGCGTTCGGCCGGGTCGCCCGGTTCGCCCCGGTTGCTGGCGTCGGTGTCCGCGCCGCGCTGTTCGCCGATGATCAGCACGGTGGCGATTGCCCCGGCAATCAGGGCCAGCGCGGCCAGGGGGATATAGGAGCGCGGCGCCATGGGTCGAGCCTGTGAGTCCTCGCTGCGGGGTCGGTTTTTGACCGCAGCTCATGGTGCACCAAGCTTTGCGTGGGGTCCAACCTGCCCTTGGCCCGGGGCGCGCGCAATGCAGCGTGAGCCGGATCATTGTTGAACATAATGCTGCTCCCGTACGAAGCGCGCGGAGAACACGCAGAAAACGCCATGAGAGCTCCTAACATATTGGTTGTTATATGATTTGGGAGGCGGTGAAGCGCTGTTGTAAACTCGCTGAACTGGCCGTCAGAGGTGATAAAAAATGCAGGAATTCACGGCGTGGCGGGTCCCGGAATCCGGCAGGGAGGATCAGGGCGGGGTCGTGACCCTCGGTGCCGCCGATCTGCCCGCTGGCGATGTGCTGGTCCGGGTGGCGTACTCCTCCGTCAACTACAAGGATGCGCTGGCCCTGACCGGCCAGGGCAAGATCCTGCGCCGTTTCCCCATCACCCCGGGGATCGATGCCGCCGGCGTCGTGGTTGAGAGCGACAGCGACGATGTGAAAGTCGGGGCGCAGGTGCTGATCACCGGCTGCGGTCTGGGTGAGGTCCACGACGGCGGCTTCGCCGAGTACGTGCGGATCCCTGCCGACTGGGTCGTGCCGCTGCCCGGAGGGCTGACGCCCCGCCAGGCGATGGCACTCGGTACCGCCGGATTCACGGCGGCGCTGGCCCTGATTCGCATGGAGGCGGCCGGGCAGACCCCGGCGCTGGGCGATGTGCTCGTCACCGGGGCTTCGGGGGGCGTGGGCAGCATCGCCGTGGATCTGTTCAGCAACGCCGGTTACCGCGTGGTAGCGGTTTCCGGCAAGAAGGATGCGGCGTCATATCTCCACGCGCTGGGCGCCGCCGAGGTGGTGAGCCCGGAGGCGATCGGGCTCAGCGAGCGGCCGCTGGATCGCGCCCGCTTCGCCGGCGTGGTCGACAACGTTGGCGGTCCCCTGCTCGCCGGGCTGCTGCCCCAGGTCGAGGAGTACGGCAACGTCGCCTCCATCGGTCTGGCCGGGGGCGTGAAGCTCGAGACCACCGTCATGCCGTGGATCCTGCGCGGCGTGAGCATGCTCGGCGTCAGTTCCGCCAACTGCCCGCGCCCCCTGCGCCTGGAGAGCTGGCGGCGGCTCGGCGAAGACCTGCGTCCGCAGGACCCGGAAGGCTTCGTTACCCGCGAGGTGGAACTCGACGGGCTGCGCGATGCCGCCGAGGCGATGCTCGCCCGGCAGGTGACCGGCCGCACCCTGGTCCGCGTGGGCGGCGACGCCGTCGCCTGACCCGTCCGGCCCGCCCACCCGATCACGACACGGAGCGAACGAAAACATGACCGATCAGTCATCCGCGGGACGCCGCTTCCGCGACGCCGTTACGCAGGAACAACCGCTGCAGGTGGTCGGCGCCATCAACGCCTATTCGGCGCTGCTCGCCGAGCGGGCCGGGTTCCAGGCGCTGTACGTCTCCGGCGCCGGGGTGGCCAATGCCTCGTACGGCCTGCCGGATCTGGGGATCACCCAGCTGGCCGATGTGGTCGAGGACGTCCGGCGCATCACCGACGTGACCCGCGCGCCGGTGCTGGTGGATATCGACACCGGCTTTGGCGGTGCCTTCAGCGTCGCGCGGACTATCCGCGAGCTGACGCGCGCCGGGGCGGCCGCGGTGCACATCGAGGACCAGGTCCAGGCCAAGCGCTGCGGTCACCGCCCGGGCAAGGAGCTGGTCTCCACCGCCGAGATGGTCGATCGGGTCCGAGCGGCGGTGGACGCGCGGCCCGATCCGGAGCTGGTGGTCATGGCGCGCACCGACGCCCGCGCCTCGGAGGGTCTGGAGGCCGCCCTGGAGCGCGCCGAGGCGTACGTGGAGGCTGGTGCCGACATGGTCTTCGCCGAGGCCATGCACAGCCTTGAGGACATCCGCACCTTCACCGACCGGCTCTCGGTGCCGGTGCTGGCCAACATCACCGAGTTCGGCAAGACGCCGTACTTCACGGTGGCGCAGCTGCGCGAGGCGGGGGCGGGGCTCGTCCTCTATCCGCTTTCGGCCTTCCGGGCCATGAGCCGGGCCGCCGAGGAGGTCTACGGCGCCATTCGTGCCGAGGGAACCCAGGAGGGCATGCTCGATCGCATGCAGACGCGCGAAGAGCTCTACGAGGTGCTCGGCTACCACGACTATGAGCGCAAGCTCGATGAGCTCTTCGGGCGCGACGTACGAACAGGAGGAGAGAAGCGATGACGGGAAAGAAGACCGGTGCCGGGCTGCGTGGCCAATCCGCCGGGGAGACGGCGCTGTGCACGGTCGGCCAGGAGGGGACGGGCCTGACCTACCGCGGCTACGACGTCCGTGACCTGGCGGCACAGTGCGAGTTCGAGGAGGTGGCCTACCTGCTGCTCTACGGCGAACTCCCCGACCGCGCCCAGCTCGAGGCGTACAAGCGCCGCCTCTCCGGCATGCGCGAGCTGCCGCCGGCGGTCAAGGCGGTCCTTGAGCAGATCCCGCGGGATGCCCACCCCATGGATGTGATGCGCACTGGCTGTTCCATGCTCGGCACCCTGGAGACCGAGACCGATTTCTCGCAGCAGGCCGAGGTGGCGGACCGTCTGCTGGCGGTCTTCCCGTCGATCATCACCTACTGGTACCGATACAGCCACGAAGGTGTGCGCATCGATACCGACAGCGACGAGGACTCCATCGGCGCCCACTTCCTCTACCTGCTCCGCGGTGAGCGGCCCAACGCGCTGCACAAGAACGTCATGCACGTCTCGCTGATCCTCTATGCGGAGCACGAGTTCAACGCCTCCACCTTCGCTGCCCGGGTCTGCGCCTCGACGCTGTCGGACATGCACTCGGCCATCACGGGGGCAATCGGGACCCTGCGCGGCCCGCTCCACGGTGGCGCCAACGAGGCTGCCATGGAGATGCTCGAGCAGTGGTCTAGCCCGGAGGAGGCGCGACGCGAGCTGGCCGGAATGCTCGAGCGCAAGGAGAAAGTCATGGGCTTCGGCCATGCGGTCTACACCGAGGTCGACCCGCGCAACGCCGTGATCAAGGAGTGGTCCCGCGAGCTCGCCGCGGAGGTCGGTGACGAGACCCTGTTCCCGGTCTCCGAGGCCGTGGAGCAGTTGATGTGGGACGAGAAGGGGCTGTTCGCGAATGCCGACTTCTACCACGCCTCGGCCTACCGCTTCATGGGCATCCCCACCAAGCTGTTTACGCCGATCTTCGTGATGTCCCGGCACAGCGGCTGGGCGGCCCACGTCATGGAGCAGCGGGCCAAGAACCGCATCATCCGCCCCAGCGCCGATTACACCGGTCACCATCTGCGCACGGTGCCGCCGATCGACCAGCGCTGACGCGGTTCGCCCGCCAGCCAACACCGCCGCCGCAACGCCATCGCGCCCGGCGGCGGTGCCACGATCAACCTGCAACTGGTTCTTGAGGAAGCTTCCCATGTCCGGAGACATCCGCAGCGCCCAGCGCCCCGATCCCGATGCCGAGCTGGTGGCCATCGCCGACTACGTCAGCGCCACCGACATCGACTCCGCCGAGGCGTATCAGACTGCCCGGCACTGCCTGATGGACAGCCTCGCCTGCGCCATGATGGCGCTCGACTACCCGGCCTGCACCAAGCTGCTCGGACCGATCGTCCCCGGCGCCGAGATGCGCGACGGGGTGGTGGTGCCGGGCACCGCCTATCGCCTCGACCCGGTGCAGGGCGCGTTCAACATCGGCGCCCTGATCCGTTGGCTGGACTTCAACGACACCTGGCTGGCTGCCGAGTGGGGCCACCCCTCGGACAACCTCGGCGGCATCCTCGCCGCCGCCGACTACGAGAGCCGCCGGCGGCTCGCCCGGAGCGAGACGCCGCTGACCATGCGCGAGGTGCTCACCGCCGCCATCAAGGCCCATGAGATCCAGGGCGTGCTGGCGCTGGAGAACAGCTTCAACCGCGTCGGCCTCGACCACGTCCTGCTGGTACGGCTGGCCACCACGGCCGTGACCACCCGGCTGCTCGGCGGCAGCCGCGAGGATGTCATCAACGCCGTCTCCAACGCCTGGATCGACGGCGGGGCGCTGCGCACCTATCGCCACGCGCCGAATACCGGCTCGCGCAAGAGCTGGGCCGCCGGTGACGCCTCGGCGCGCGGCGTGCGGCTGGCGCTGATGAGCCTCACCGGCGAGATGGGCTACCCCTCCGCCCTCTCCGCCCAGGGGTGGGGCTTCCAGGACGTGCTCTTCCGCGGCGAGCCGATCCGTCGCTCCCAGGCCTACGCCAGCTACGTTATGGAGCACGTGCTGTTCAAGATCTCGTTCCCGGCCGAGTTCCACGCCCAGACCGCTGTCGAGGCTGCCCTGCAGCTCCATGCCCAGGTGGCGCCGCGACTTGACGAGGTCGACCGGGTCATCATCGAGACCCAGGAGGCTGGGGTGCGGATCATCGACAAGACTGGGCCGCTGAACAACCCCGCCGACCGCGACCACTGCCTGCAGTACATGGTTGCGGTCCCGCTGATCTTCGGCCGCCTCACCGCCGCCGACTACGAGGACGCCGTGGCCGCCGATTCGCGGCTCGACGCCCTGCGCGAGCGGATGGAGGTCACCGAGAACGAGGCGTTCTCGAGGGATTACATGGACCCCGACAAGCGCTCGATCGGCAACGCGGTGCAGGTTGTGTTCAAGGACGGCTCGAAGACCGAGCGCATCGCCGTGGAATACCCCATCGGCCACCGCCGTCGTCGCGATGAGGGCATCCCGGTGCTTGAGGAGAAGTTCCGCAACGCCGTATCGTCCCGCTTCGCGCCGCGGCAAGCTGGCGCGATTGAGGCTGCGCTCGGCGAGCAGCAGCGGCTGGAGCAGATGCCGGTCCACGAGTTCATGGACCTCTGGCGGGTCTGAGCCCGCTGCCGGCGCCACCCCGGCGGGCAGCCGCCCGCCGGGGGGTGGGTCAGATGTCGAAGAACCCGCCGAAGCCGTCGAACAGACCACCGTCGTCGCCGCCGACATCGCCCACGTCGCCCTCCATCGCGGCGGGGCTGAGGCCGAGATCCCCCGGGCTAAAGCCCATGTCCTCGGCAACGGCGGCAAAGGCCCGCTGCATCTCGGCGTTAAGGGTCATCCCGGCGAGCAGGGTGCCCAGATAGGCACCGCCGCCGACGGCCGCCGCCGTTCCGAGCAGTCCAGGTCCACGTCCGCCACGTCCCGCCCGGGCCTGGCTCGCCTCCAGCAGGTGTAGCCGGTTGATCAGCTCCTGATCGCCCGACTCCAGGATCCTGCGCCGCGCTTCTTCCGCTCTCTTTTGCCGCCGGTTCATCATCGACCTCCTGCGCTGTCCACGCGTGGGTCAGCTTTCAACATCTGAAGCTAGATGCACCGGTGCGTGGCTTCAAGGCAGCCGCGGTACGGTTATCGGGTGGGAGCAGGTCCGGCGAGTGGGCACAAAAAAACGCGGCCCCTGGGGCGGGGCCGCGTCCGTGCATCCGGGCGCCCGAGGGCGCCGGAGGTGTCTCAGGACTCCAGCGGGCGGTAGGCCACCTGCTGGATGAAGTCCACATCGTTGCGGTAGTACGGCTTCTGCAGGTCGCCGTAGCGCTCCACGTTGATGAACCCGGCGTCCTCGAGCAGGTGGGTCATGTAGTCCTGCCGCAGCGGATACATCTTCAGCTGGAAGGTGGAGCCGTCGGCAAAGACGTACTGGAAACGCGCCATCGTCCGGTGCAGCTCGGCCGGGCCCACGTCCACACCCTCGCCGGTGTAGCAGTAGGCGTGCTTGGAGCTGTAGCCGTTGTCGAGCATGTCGTCGTAGTTGCGCTGATCGATGATCAGCATCCCGCCCGGACGCAGCACGCGGTACATCGCCAGCAGCGCGGTGCGGCGGTCCTCGTGATCGAACAGGTGGGTGAAGGAGTTGCCCAGGCACACCGCAGCGTCGTACTGCTCGGTGCCCATGACCTTGTCGAGCTCCAGCCAGTCGACGGCCCGGGTGTCGCTGAACTCCACGCCGTACTTGCTGGCGTTCTCGCGGGCCTTGATCAGCATGTTCTCGGAGCCGTCGACGGCGGTCACCTCGAAGCCGGCCTGAGCCAGCGAGACGGCGTTGACCCCCGTGCCGGTGGCCAGGTCGATGACCTTCTTGGCGCCGTGGGCGCCCACCAGGCGGTTGTAGAAGGCGCCTTCGCGGGCCAGACGCGTCTCCCACCCCACCAGGTCATCCCAGTAGTCGGCAAAACCGGGGGTATACTGCTCGTACTGCCAGCCTGCTTCGGCGTTTAGGGCCTGGGACATTATTGCATTCCTGCGTTGCTTCTCGGGATCGATGACTATGATCGTCGCGATCCATCGGGCGATACAGAATCAGTTTTGGACATTATGAACCGGTACAGTTGCGTTAGACTGGACCGTGATGACCACACCGCTCTACGAACGAGTGGCCGAGACCCTCGCCGGGCAGATCGAACAGGGCGTCTATGCCCCTGGCGACCGGCTGCCCGGACTGCGACGGCTGCGCCGGCACTTCGGGGTGAGCATGGCGACCATCGTCGCCGCCTGTGAACTGCTTGAGCAGCGCGAGATCCTCGAGGCGCGGCCACGCTCCGGGTTCTACGTCCGCGAACGCACCACCGCCGCCGCGGCGCCGAGCGAGCAGGTGGGCGAAGTGGACGCGCCCAGTCTGGTGCTCGGCCAGGAGCGTGTGCTCGATCTGGTCCGCGCCCACCACGAGCCGGACGTGGTCTCGCTGGGTGCTGCCGCGGCGCCCGCCGCTTTCCTGCCGGCGGCGGCCATGGACCGCAGCTTTGCCCGGGTGCGCCGCCGACAGCGCGAGCGCGTCAATGCCTACGACTTCCCGCCGGGCTGTGCTGAGCTGCGCACCCAGATCGCCCGGCGCATGGCCTACGCCGGCTGCAGCCTTTCGCCGGACGACATCGTGCTGACCGCCGGCTGCCAGGAGGCAATCACCCTCAGCCTGCGTGCCGTGGCCGAGCCCGGCGACGTGGTGGCCATCGAGTCACCCACCTTCTACGGCATCCTCCAGGCCATCGAGTCCCAGGGGATGCAGGCCCTGGAGGTCGCCACCGACCCCCACTCGGGGATGATCCCCGAGGCCCTTGAGCGGGCCCTGTCGCGTTGGTCGATCCGTGCCTGCGTGCTCATGCCCACTTTCGGCAATCCGCTGGGCCACGTGACCCCGGAGGCGCGCAAGCAGGAACTGGTGACACTGCTTAACGCCCACAACGTGCCCCTGATCGAGGACGACGTCTACGGTGAGCTGGCCTTCGACGGCACCCGCCCGTGGGCGGCGAAGGCCTTCGATGGCCAGGGCGAAGTGCTCTACTGCAGTTCGTTCTCGAAGATCCTCGGTGCCGGGCTGCGCGTCGGCTGGGTGGCGCCGGGGCGCTACCGGGATCGTCTCGTCTACCTCAAGTACGCAACCAGTCAAGCCACCTGCACCCTGAGTACGCTGGCCGTGGCCGACTACCTGGAGCAGGGCGGCTACGACCGCTTCCTGCGCCGGGCCCGGCGCAACTACGAGCGGCACGTGCGTTGGATCGCCGGTCTGGTACGCCGCCACTTCCCCGAGGGGACCCGAGTGACCCGGCCACGGGGCGGTTTCGTGGTCTGGGTCGAACTGCCGGCCGGCTGCGACAGCCTGGAGCTGCAGCGCCGGGCGCTGGCCGAGGGGGTCAGCGTGGCCCCGGGGCCGGTGTTCTCGCCCACCGGGCGGTACGGACGCTGCCTGCGGCTGAACTGCGCCCAGGCCGATGTGGCGGCCACGGAGTGGGCGCTGCAGCGGCTCGGTGCCCTCGCCGCCGGCGAGGACCGTGGCGACGTTCGCGGTTGAGCCGGCCCCTCTTGGCCGGCGCGGCCCGGCTCGGCTACCGTGAGGCGGCATGGAACAGCTGCAGAATACCCTCCAGCGCATCGACGGCCGGGGCTACAAGGCGTACAAGGACATCCAGGGCCGCCACGCTTTCCCCGGCTTCACCCTGTGTGTGGACAAGGTCCAGGCCGACCCGTTTGCCGCGCCTTCGCGGCTGCGGGCTGTGGTGCCGTGGGAGCGGGCGGGGCTGCCCGAAGCGGCCTTGATCGGCGAGCCCCGGCGCCGCGCGGCGCGTGACTACATCGCCCGGGCCTTCGAGCGTGCCGCCGCCAGCGAGCAGGCGGTCCGCATCGATTCAGGCGCTCAGACGGTGCTTGATCGCAGTGCCGTGCTGTTCACCGACGCCGGTGTCGAGCTGCGTTTCACCGTCGCCCTGCCGGCGCGCGGGCGGACCATCCTCGGTCGCCAGGCGGCCGAGATCCTTTGCCGGAAACTGCCGCGGATCGTCGCCGCTGCTGCCGAGGCGCAGCAACTCGACGGCGCTTCGCTGGAGCGCCACTGCGCCGCGGTGGAGGACCAGCAGGCGCTGCGTGCGCAGCTCGACGAGCGCGGCCTGGTGGCCTTCGTCGCTGAAGGGGCGGTCCTGCCGCGGCGCTCCGGCGTGGACGACCGGCCCCTGAGCGATGCCATCCCCTTCCACAGCCCCGATTCGCTGCGCCTGACGCTGCACGCCCCCAATGCCGGTCCGATCGCCGGTATGGGCGTCCCGGCGGGGATCACGCTTATCGTCGGCGGCGGCTTTCACGGCAAGTCGACCCTGCTCAATGCCTTGGAGCTCGGGGTCTATGACCACGTCCCCGGGGATGGTCGCGACGGCGTCGTCAGCGTCGAGGACGCGGCGAAGATCCGCGCCGAGGACGGGCGCGCCGTCCACGCCGTGAACCTGTCGCCATACATCGGCGAGTTGCCCTTTGGCAAGTCCACCACCGCCTTCTCCACGGACCTGGCCTCCGGCTCCACCAGCCAGGCGGCCGCCCTGCAGGAGGCCCTCGAGGCGGGGTCGCGCACCCTGCTGGTGGACGAGGACACCTCGGCGACCAACTTTATGATCCGCGATCGGCGCATGCAGGCCCTGGTGGCCCGGGATGCCGAACCGATCACGCCGCTGGTCGATCGCATCGCCGAGCTGCGCGATCGCCATGCGGTGTCCACGTTATTGGTGATGGGCGGCTCTGGCGACTATCTGGACAGCGCCGATACGGTCATCCAGATGCAGGAGTACCGTCCGGCCGATGTCACCGCCGAGGCGCGGCGGGTAGCCGCCGAGTACGCCACCGGGCGCCACGCCGAGGTGCGCTCGCCGCTGGCCTGGCCGACGACCCGCGCCGTGGAGGGGGGTACAGTGCGTACCGAGACCAAGCCCGGTAAGCGCAAGGTGCAGGGCCGCGGGCGCGATACCCTGCTGCTCGGCCGGGAGGCCGTCGACCTGCGCGCCGTGGAGCAGATCGCCGATCCCGCCCAGGTGCGGGCCATCGGCCTGCTGCTCGAGCGACTCTCGGACAGCGGCCGGGTCGAGGACCCGCCGGCGTGGCTGGCCGATCTGCTGAACCGCCACTGGGATCAGCTGCTGCCCCGCCCGGACGGGGACCTGGCCCGCCCGCGGACGATCGAGGTCATGGCTGCGCTGAACCGCCTGCGCGGTGCCCGTTTCGGCGGCGTCGCCGACGGCGTAGGCTAGGCCCAGGCAGGCCAGCGACGCGAGCGGAGGGCAGAGGATGCGGGTGTTGATCATCGGGGCCCACGGGCAGGTGGGGCGGCGACTGGTGGAGCGGCTGGCGCCGAGCCGGCACGAGGTGCGGGCCATGGTCCGGGATCCGGACCAGCAGCCGGCCCTGGCGGCCGCGGGGGCCACCGAGACCGTGGTGGCTGACCTCGAGCGTGACTGTAGCCAGGCAGTCCGCGGCGCGGACGCTGTGGTCTTCACGGCCGGTTCTGGCCCGCATACCGGTGCCGACAAGACCGAGGCGGTGGACCGTCAAGGCGCGTTGCGGATCATCGAGCTGGCCGAGGCGGCCGGGGTGCGGCGTTTCGTGATGGTTTCGGCGATGCGCACGGAGTGCCCCGAGCAGGCCCCGGAGCGGCTGCGGCCGTACCTGGCGGCCAAGCGTGAGGCCGATGACCGCCTGCGCGCGACGGCCATGGACTGGACCATCCTGCGTCCCGGGCGTCTGCTCAATGAACGCGCCCGCGGGCGGGTGACCCTCGGCGAGGGGCTGCCCTACGGCGAGATTCCGCGGGATGATGTGGCCGCGCTGCTGGCGGCCCTGCTCGACGCCGGGGTGACGTCGCGGCGCACGCTGGATGCCGTCTCCGGCGAAACCGCCGTACGTGAGGCGGTTCGCCGGCTCGGCGTTAGCTAGGCCTCGGTGCTACTTGGCGCAGGTCTTCAGGCCCAGCGGGATGTAGGCCGGGCAGACCCCGACGATGGCGGTCGCCAGCGGGACCAGGCCGATCCATCCCCAGGCGGTCTGTGGCCCGATGAACGCCAGAGCGATCAGGCAGATGCCCACCACGGCACGGATGGCGCGATCCACGGTGCCCATGTTCCTGCTTACGTCCATTGCGATTCCTCCTTGGGTATCGACGCTCGGGTCTGATATCCGAAGTATTGCATATCAGTCCGGTGCGCGTCGCTGCAGCAGCCGCTCCACCCAGGCGGCGGTGAGTCGGTCGAGGAGTCGGTTCTGCTGTTGCCGTGCAGCCAGGTTACCCAGGTCGATCCAGCCCAGTGGCTGATCCTGTTCGGCGCAGGAGAAGACGGCCCGGGTCCGCTCGCCGGTCTCCGGGTCCACCTGCCACTGCAGGCACTGGGCGCAGACGCCCTTGAGCATGCACTGCATGGGGCTGCCCACCGTGCCCACGGCCTCGAGGTGGTCCGGGAAGTATGCCGACAGGCCGTCCGCCAGTGCCTGCTGGAAGCCGAACAGGAGCCCGGTGCCGCCGACGACCAGGATCCGGTCGACCTCGGCCAGCGGTAGCCCCGGGGCATCGGGGGCGATCTCGCCGTCGCCGTAGCGGCGGACCAGGTCGACCATGTCGGCGCTGATCACTGCGCTGTCCTGGGGGCGGCGCGGCTCGAAGGCGGGCTCGCGGGCGGTAGCCCAGACGATCTGGTCGGCGCCGGCCTCCAGCTCATCGGGGTGATCGATCTCCTCGGCGCTGCCGAAGGCGGCGATGTAGAGCACCCGGTTGCCCGCCGCGCGCAGCGCCGAGCCGATATCGTGCATCACCGCCGCGCCCCAGCGGCCGGCCACCACCATCACCGTGCGGTCTTCGGGGATCTCCGTGGGCGCGCCGGTGGGGCCCATCAGCACCAACGGGTCGCCGGGCTGCAGGCGGGCGGCGATGCGCGGGGCGGCCCCCCACTGCAACAGCATCAGGCGGATGCAGTCGCCGTCGATACCGGTGCCCGAGACGGTCATCAGTGGTACCTGCAGGCGGGTGCCGTCGACCACCGGACTGTGCGTCTCCAGCGTCTGCAGGCGGAAGAACTGCCCGGGCCGAAAACGGGCTGCGGCCAGCGGTGCCCGGACCCAGATCTCGGCCACGGCCGGGCTCGGCTGCTCCACGGAGACCACCCGCGGGGTCAGCCGCGCGGCCAGGTTGTCGAGAAAGGCGCGAGCCTTGCGACCGGGCTGCATGGGAAGCCCGCCGAGGGCGGCGAGCACTTGCGGGTAGCTGCGTCGCGCCGAGGCGATGGCCTGCACCACGCTGCCGGCGAATACCGGGTGGGTGTCGCCGATGAACGAGACCGTGCGCCCGGCCGACTGGTAAGACGTGAACGGGCCGATCTCCGGTGCCTTGCAGTGCTCGCCGGCGGCGATGGGCTGCAGGCCCCTGCGCCGGTAGCCGTAGGGCCGGTAGTGGATGCCCTGCAGCTGAAGGCTGCCCGGGTGCTCGTGGGCGTAGATGGTATTGGGCACGGTCCCGGCGGCGACGAAGATCGAGCGGGCCGCGAGCTCCGTCTCGCGCCCGGTGGCGTACCAGCGGCCGCCGTCGTGGCGCATGCGCCGGAAGACCACCGAGTGGACGTGGTCGTGCTCGTCCAGGCGCACGTGCAGGGGCTCGAGCCCCTCGGCGTAGAGGATGCCTTCCTCCAGGGCCTTGGTGAGCTCCTCATGGTTGCGCACGTAGGCCGGCGAGGCGGTGAGGCCCTTGCGGTAGGCGATGGTGACGCCGCCCCAAGCCTGGAGCAGCGGCGCGAATCGCGGCGCCTCGCCGGCCGCATGGGCGCGCTCGCGCTCAGCACGCACGGCGCGCCCATGGGCCAGGAACTCCTCGAGGATGGCCTGGTCCTCGACGCCGAGCCCGGCCCCGAACCCGGCGCCTTCAGCCTCCAGGGCCTCGTAGTGGGCGAGGACCTTCTCCACCTGAGCGATGTAGTGGGCCTGTACCTCGGTGGCAGTATCGACGGCGGTCAGCCCGCCGCCAATGACCACCGCCGGCATGCGCACCTGTAGGTTGGCAATGCTCTCACTCTTGCCGGCCCCAGTCAGCTGCAGGGCCATGAGGAAGTCGTTGGCCTGGCGCATGCCCCGGGCCAGGCTGTTGCCGACCTCCAGCACCCGGGGGTAGCCGGCCCCGGTGGCGATGCAGACGTGGTCGAACCCGAGCGCCCAGGCATCCTCTAGGGTGAGGGTGCCGCCCAGCCGGACGCCGCCGTGGACGGCATAGCGCTCGCGCCGGGCCAGGGTGAGGTAGATGAGCTTAAGGAAGTTCTTGTCCCAGCGGTTGGTGATGCCGTACTCGGCGACGCCCCCAAAGCCGTAGAGGGTGCGCGTCTGCAGCGGTTCCCAGACGTCGCCCCAGTCGCGGATCGGTCCGTCCAGCCACGCCTGGGGCAGCGGTTCGATTTTCAGGCCGTCGACGGCCACCACGGTGCACCCGGCCATGGTCAGGTGGTGGGCCATGGTGAAGCCCGCGGGCCCTTGCCCGGCGATCAGCACCCGGCGGCCGTTCTCCTCGGCGGGCAGGTACTGACGGGCGCGCAGCGGGTTCCAGCGCGCGAGGAGGTGGTAAAGTTCGACGCCCCAGGGCAGCCCGAGCACGTCGGTGAGGGTGCGGGTCTCGATCTGCGGGACGTCCACCGGGTCCTGCTTCTGGTAGATACAGGCCTTCATGCAGTCGTTGCAGATCCGGTGGCCGGTGGCCGGAATCATGGGGTTATCCACCATCGCCACGGCGAGCGCGGCCAGCGGGTGGCCGTCGCGGTAGAGGCGGTTCATCTCCGAGATGCGCTCCTCCAGCGGGCAGCCGGTGAGCTGTACCCCGAGCGGATCCGCCTTGTACCCAAGCTCCGGGTCGCCCTTCCTCTCGGGGAAGCCCCGTGAGCAGAAGTCGCCCTCGTGGTCGTGGCAGTAGATGCAGTAGTGGGCCTCGGCGCTGACTTGGCGCTGCGGGGCGCGGCCGTCAGTGAGCTCGAAGCCGTCCCGGCTGCGCCAGCGCGCGCGGGGGGCGTGGAAGCGGACGGGCTGGCCCTGCGCCTCGGTGGCCTCGGCCTCCAGCGCCACCAGGTTGGTGTGGTCCACCCGCTGCGGCAGCCGGAACGCCGCCCAGTCGGCGACGGCGGCCTGGCCCGGCGGGGTGTGCAGGGCCGCGGCACACCAGTCCAGCAGACGCTCACGTTCGGCTTCTGCGTCGCTTTCGGCGGTGTACTGTGCGGCCAGCCGGGCTACGGCCAGTTCGCGGTCCCGGCGGTCAATGCCCCGGGCGTCCAAGGCCTGATCCAGCCACCTGTCGAGCTCGGCGAATGACACCTGGGGGGGCGTCTTGCGTCGGCGGGCCCGCTTCTGGACCCAGTCCCGCCGGAAGGCGAGCACCTCGCCGTCCCGGGTCAGGGCGTCACGGACGGTCTGCAGGGAGGCCTTGATGCCGAAGGCCTCGGCCAGGAACGCCTCAAGGCAGGGTGCCGTGGCGATGAGCCATTCCCCCAGGTCGCGGTCACTGAGGTTCGGGCGGTCCGGGTCGCGGTGCGCCTCGAGCTGCGCCGCCCGTTCCGGAGCCACGGCGCGGAGGTGCGCCAGGAAGCGCCGATCGAGTTCCAGCAGGCCGGTCCGGCTATGCAGATCCCTGTAGTTCAGGCCCTCGAGGCAGATGGGGTCTTCGCTCATTCCTCTCGCTCCACGCGCACCCGGTATTCGAGGGTTGTCTCGTCATCGGCCTCCAGCGCCAGGTCCCACAGGGCCCAACGGCCTTCAGCGCGTTTCGGCTCGTGGCTGGTCTCGAGCAGCTCCCAGTCGCCGGGGAAACGTTCCTCGAGCTCGATCCGAGTGGCGGCCTCGCCGCGGTTGCGCAGGCGGATGCGCCAGGCGGCCTCGAAGCCTTCGGTCGTCTCCAGTGCCCGGCGCTCGCGCAGGGTGCGCTCGCCGGTGACGGTGAAGGCGGGGCCCAGCTCCACCTCGATTTCGTCCCCGGCGGCGGTCCCCGGGATGCGCCCCTCGCCCACCGGCTCGGCGGCCCCGGGCGGGCCGGTGAGCAGCGTTACGCGGCCAGGGGGCAGATCGGTGCCGGCCTGCCAGCTGGCTACGCGCCGGGCCGGCGAGTGCTGCGGGCGGTCTGGCTCGGCACCGGCGTTGCTGCGCAGCCGGTGATAGCGGTCGAAGGCGTCGGGCGTCTGGCTGAAGAGCTGGATGCGGTGGCTGCGCCCGGCGAGCAGATCGTGGGGTTCGGCGGTCTGGAACCGGGGCAGGCCGTCGAGTCGATCGGCCGTGACCGACTCGGCCCGGGCGAGGGTGCGGACAGGGGCGTCACCGAGGCTGGCGCCGATCAGGCTCAAGCGGGCCTGTTGCAGGTCGATACCGGTTTCGTTCTCCACGCGGGCGTAGCCGTCCAGGCGCGGCTCGGCGTCTTCGATGACGCGCAGCTGGTAGTCGGGATGCCAGGTCAGGCCCTCGCTGCGGTAGGCCAGGTTAGCGGGGTGGGTGCCGCCGCGCTCGCTGTCGATGGCCAGCTCGAGGGTGGGTCGCCCGTGCAGCCGGGGCGGTCGCTCCGGGAAGGCGAAGCGGGTCTCGCTGCCGCGTGGCAGCGGGTAGACCGCCTCGTCGGTGGCGACAATCACCTCGTCGGCGTCGAAGGCGAGCAGATAGCCACGTTCCCAGGTGCGGTCGGCGCCCGCGCGGTAGCGGATCTCGCTGCCCAAGTGGTGGCGCAGCAGCCCATCCTCATCGAGGTCGCCCGGCGTGAAGGCAACCGCACCGACCCGGGGGAGGTGCTCGGAATCAAGGCTGACCGTGCCGGCATCGATGTGTTCCGGGACGTCGGTGAGGACGAGCCGCGCCGGCTCGTCGGGGAGCCCGATCTCGCGGGTCTCGCGGAACACCGCCGGCCCCCGCAGGTAGACGGTGACCGCTAGCGCCGTGCGATCCTGTCCGTCGCTGATTACCTCACGCACACCCTCGGGCAGCGTGCGGGTGCCGAGCGGGACCGGTTCCAGCTCCGCCGGCGCGGTCTCGGCGGCGTGGCCGGGGTTGGCGAGAGCGAAGAGCAGCAACGGGGTGACAAGCATGGGCAGCGGGACGGGCGTGGTCATGGTCAGCCGGCGAATCATCGGTGGTCCTGGTGCGCGGCGCGGGTCAGGGTCGAATGTAGCATGCAGGCCAGGCGCCTTTCTCGGGGCACTCGGGGTAGGGTTGTCGCTAGCTGCCGGTGTGCCCGGCCCGGCGGCGGGTGAGGAGGCCGCGCTGCCGCCGGTGGTCGCCACCGTGCCCGGGCTCGATGTGGATCCCGACGCCTATCCGGCGGCGGTCTCCGTAGTCGGCCGGGAGGCCTACGCCGATCGCCGCCGCCTCTCCCTGGACCAGGGGCTCGACCGCGTACCCGGGGTGCACACCCAGAACCGCTACAACGCCGCCCAGGATCTGCGCCTGTCGGTGCGGGGTTTCGGCGCCCGCTCGCCCTTCGGGCTGCGCGGCGTCCGCGCCTTCGTGGACGATGTGCCGTACACGGTGGCCGACGGCCAGAGCCAGCTCGATGCGCTGGACCCGGCCTTCGTGGAGCGCCTGGAGGTCATCCGCGGGCCGGCCTCCGCCCTCTACGGCAACGCCGCCGGGGGCGTCTTTCGCTTCACCACGCTGGAGCCCCCGGACAGCGGTGACTTCCTGGGCGGCGAGGTGCTCTTCGGCAGCCACGGCGAGCGGGCCCAGCGGGTCTGGGGCGGGCGCGCCGAGGAGACGTGGCGGACGGCGGTGACCGCCTCCAATCAGGAGATGGATGGCTACCGCGACCACTCGGGCTCGGCGCAGCGGCGGCTGAACATCAAGCTCGATCGCGATCTGGAAGGCGGTGAGCGGCTGCGTTTCATCGCCAACCTCCTCGATGCCCCGGAGGCCCAGGACCCGGGGGGGCTCAGTCGCCGCGATGTACGGGAGGATCGGCGGCAGGCGGCGGGCAGCGCGCTCCAGTACGACGCCGGCGAGGAGGTGGAGCAGCAGAGCGGGGCGGTGATCCTCACCGCGGAGCCGTCGGCCACCGAACGCTGGGAGGGCCGGGCCTTCCTGCAGCGCCGGGACTTCTACCGGCGGAATCCTTTTGACGGCGGTGATGAATATCAGGGGCCGGATGGTGAAGACCGGCTCAGTCCTGGTGGCATTGTGACCTTCGAGCGCTACTTCGGCGGCGTCGGTGGCCGCCACGTGCGCCGCACCGAGGCCGCCGGGCGGCCGGTGCAGGTCTCCGTGGGCGCCGACGCCGAGTGGCAGTACGACGACCGGCAGCGCTACGAGAACCTCGATGGGCGCGAGGGCGAGCGGACTAACGATCAGATTGAGCAGGCCCAGGTGGTGGCGGGCTATCTGCAGGCGGAGTGGCAGGTGGCGCCGCGCTGGCGGCTGGTCGGCGGCGGCCGTCTGGACTGGACCCGGATGAGCATCGACGATCGCAAGGCGACGCATGGGGGAACCGAAAGTCAGACCTACACCGAGCCGAGCTACCTGGCCGGGGTGCGCTACGCCGTGGCGGAGGATCACAGCCTCTACGCCAACGCCAGCTCCGCCTTCGAGACGCCGACCCTCTGGGAGCTCTGGGACCGCGACGAAGGGGGCATCAACGACGCGATCGAGCCGCAGCAGGCGCGCTCCCTGGAGGTCGGGGTCAAGGGGCGGGCCCTGGATCGGCGGCTGCGCTACGAGGTGAGCCTCTTCCAGGTGGTGACCGAAGACGAGCTGGTCCCGCAGGGGGAGACCGACGGTCCGGAGTGGTATAGGAACGCCGGCGAGACCCGCCGGCGGGGCGTGGAGCTGGGGGTGGAGGCGTTCCCGACGGATCGCCTGGAGCTGACCGCCGCGCTGGCCTACGGGCAGTTCACCTTCCGGGATTATGTTACGCCGGCACTGGATGAGGTCGACGGCGCCCAGAACAACGATCAGGTCCGCGGCAACCGCATCCCGGGCGTGCCCCGCGCCCACGGCTATCTGGAGGCCGCCTGGCAGGCCCCCAACGGCTGGCGGGTGGCCGGTGACCTGCGGGCCAGCGAGGGTATTTGGGCCGACGACCGCAACACCCAGCGCAGCTCCGGCTACTCCGAGGTCGGCCTGCACGCCAGCCGCACCTTCGTCACCGACGCCTACGAGGCGCAGCCCTTTTTCGGGGTCAACAACCTCTTCGACGAGACCTACGACGCCAACGTGCGCATCAACCAGGCCAACGAGTTCGATAATCGGCTCGAGGATGGGGGCTACTTCGAACCCGCCCCGGAGCGCACCATCTACGCCGGGATTCGCTTCGAGACCTACTGAAACGAGGGCCGGGAGGGGTTATCCTCCCGGCCTTCGTCGCGACGCCAAGCCTCCCGCCGGGCCGGCGGGGTCATCCAACAGGGAGTTCAGTCAGTATGCCGCGGAGCGCTGCGCCCTTCGGCGCCCAGGACCGTGCCAAGGGCCTGATGATCGCCGCCGCCGGAGTGACGGCGCTGAGCTTCGATGCGGTGCTGGTGCGCCTGGCCGGGGCCGGGGGCTGGGATGTGGTCTTCTGGCGGGGGCTGCTGATGGCGGTGGCGGTCAGCGCCCTGCTCTTCGCCACCCAGGGCCGCTACACCCTGCGCATCTGGCGCCGGGGAGGCTGGGCCGCGGCGGCCTCCGGGCTGTTCTTCGGGCTGAACTCGATCCTCTTTGTCTTCGCGGTGCTCAACACCCACGCCGCCAACGTGCTGGTGCTCTTCGCCACCGCACCGCTTTTCTCGGCGGTGTTCACCTGGCTCTTCCTGCGTGAGCCGATCCAGAGCCGGACCTGGTGGACCATCGCCGCGGTGATCGTCGGCATGGCCGTGATCTTCAGCGCTCCGGCGGAACCCGGCGGGCGGCTGGGCGACCTGGCGGCCCTGCTGGCCGCCGCCAATATGGGCGCCAACCTCACGCTGCTGCGTGCCCGTCCGGAGATCAACCGCCTGCCGGTGGTGGCCACCGGCGGCGTCGTCGCCGCCCTGTGTGCCGCCCCCTGGGCGGCGCCGTTGGCCCTGGGCTGGGAGAGCTACGCGGTGCTCGGCGTCATGGGTCTGGTGCAGATGCCCCTGGCCCTGGTGCTCATCGCCCAGTCCACCCGCTACCTGCCCTCGCCGGAGGTCAGCCTGGTGCTGCTGCTCGAGGCGGCCCTGGGGCCGGTCTGGGTGTGGCTGGTCTTCGCCGAGGTGCCGCCGGTGCCGTCGATGCTTGGCGGGGCGGTGATCGTGCTGGCGCTGCTGGGGTATTTCGCCCGGGACGCCTGGGAGGGCGCGGTGGGGTGGCGCTTCGGGCGGAGCTGAGGGTGGCACTCAGGCGCCGTCGTGCACGGCGCCGGCGATCTGCGTCTCGGCCCAGTCGAGGACCTCGCGGACACGCGGCGACGCAAGTCGGTACGCCTCGCCCGGCGTGACCCATCGGTACTCGTGGTGCTCCGGGCGGCCGAGTTCCGGGTTGATGCCGAGGACCACGCGCCGCGTGGTGGTCTCGGCGACGTAGTAGCGGGCCACCTTGCCCTGGGCGTAGGGGCCGGTCTCGAAGAACGCGTAGCCCCAGCGGAAGGTCAGCTCGGTGATTCCGGCCTCTTCCTGGACCTCGCGCCGGGCTGCCTCGAGTGGCTCCTCGCCGGGCTCGACCTTGCCCTTGGGGAAGTCCCAGTACTGGAAGGCGCGCAGGAGCAGATAGAGACGCCCCCGCTCGGCGAAGCGCACCGGAATGACGCCCGCCGAGAGGGTACGCCGTCTCCGCCGCCTACGACGTGGCCGAGGTGGCCGCTGCGTCATGGTAGGCCGGGGAGAGTTCGTGAAGGGCACGGATCATGGCGTCGACGTTCTCGGGCGGCGTCTCCGGCTGGATCCCGTGGCCGAGGTTGAAGACGTGGCCCGGCCCGTGGCCGAACTCCTCGAGGCAGCGGGCCACCTCGCGGCGGATTACCTCGGGGTTGGCGTGCAGCATGCACGGATCCAGGTTGCCCTGCAGCGCCACCCGGTCGCCGATGCGGCGGCGGGCTTCGGTCAGTGAGGTGGTCCAGTCAAGACCGACGCCGTCACAGCCGGTGTCGGCGATGTCTTCCAGCCACTGCCCGCCGCCCTTGGTGAACAGGGTCACCGGGATGCGCCGCCCCTCGCGCTCGCGGGGCAGCTGCTCGACGATGCGCTGCATGTAGGCCAGCGAGAACTCCCGGTAGCGCACCGGGTCCAGCGCGCCGCCCCAGGTATCGAAGATCATCAGCGCCTGGGCACCGGCCTCGATCTGCCCGTTGAGGTAGTCGGCCACCGTGTCGGCCAGCTTGGTCATCAGCCGGTGGGCGGCCTCCGGCTCGTTGAAGAGCAGGCTCTTGCTGGCCGCGAAGGTCTTGCTGGAGCCGCCCTCGATCATGTAAGTGGCCAGCGTCCAGGGGCTGCCGGTGAAGCCGATCAGCGGCACCTGACCGGCCAGCTCCTTGCGGCAGGCCGCGACCGCGTCCATGACGTAGCTCAGCTCCTTGTCGGCGGAGGGCTGCGGCAGGCGGTCGATGTCGGCGGCCGTCTTGACCCGGTGCTCGAAGACCGGTCCCTCACCGGAGACGAAGTTCAGCCCCAGCCCCATGGCCTCCGGGATGGTGAGGATGTCCGAAAAGAGGATGGCGGCATCGAGCTCATAGCGCTCCAGCGGCTGCAGCGTGACCCGGGCCGCCAGCTCGGGGCTGCGGCACAGGCCCATGAAGCTGCCGGCCTGGGCCCGCACCTCTCGGTATTCGGCCAGATAGCGGCCGGCCTGGCGCATCATCCAGACCGGGGTCCGGTCCACGGGCTGGCGCTGGAACGCGCGCAGGATTCGATCGTTCTTGAGCTCAGAGCTGCTCACCGCGTCACTCCTATACCTGTAGGTGATCAAGGATGCCCTTGGCTGCCTCACGGCCCTCCCAGACAGCCGTCACGACCAGATCGGAGCCGCGGACCATGTCGCCGCCGGCGAAGATCTTCGGGTTGGTGGTCTGCCCGAAGGTTCCGTCCTGCCGGCTGACCCGCACCTGGCCCCAATCGTCGAGCTCGACGCCGTGCTGCTCCAGCCAATGCGGCGGGCTGGGCCGAAAGCCGAAGGCGATGATGAGGCTGTCGGCCGGCAGCACCTCTTCGGAGCCGGGCACCGGCTCCGGCCGGCGTCGCCCGTGTTCGTCCGGGGCACCGAGCTCGGTCCGGACTACCTTAACCCCTTCGATGTGGTTTTCTCCAATGACTTCGATTGGCTGGCGATTCCAGAGGAACTCGACGCCCTCCTCCTTGGCGTTCTCGACCTCGCGCCGGGAGCCGGGCATGTTCTGCTCGTCGCGGCGGTAGGCGCAGGTGACGCTGGCCGCCCCCTGCCGGATGGCGGTGCGGTTGCAGTCCATGGCCGTGTCGCCGCCGCCGAGGACCACGACGCGCTTGCCGCGCATGTCGATGAACTCGTCCTCGGTGCCCTGCCAGCCCTCCTCGCGGTTGATGTTCGAGACCAGGTAGGGCAGCGCCTCGTAGACCCCGGGCAGATCCTCGCCGGGGAAGCCGCCGCGCATGTAGGTGTAGGTGCCGGTACCAAGGAAGACGGCGTCGTACTCGGCGAGGAGTTCGTCGAAGCTGACCGCCTGCCCGACCTCGGTGTTGAGGCGGAACTCGACGCCGATGCCCTCGAGGATTTCGCGGCGCCGGCGGACGATGTCCTTGTCGAGCTTGAACGGCGGGATGCCGAAGGTCAGCAGGCCGCCGATCTCCGGGTAGCGGTCGAAGACCACCGGCCGGACCCCGTTGCGGGCGAGCACGTCGGCCGCACCAAGCCCGGCGGGACCGGCGCCGATGATCGCCACCCGTTTGCCCGTGTCGACCACGTCGCTGACATCGGGCCGCCAGCCCTGGCGCAGGGCCTCGTCGCTGATGTACTTCTCCACCGACCCGATGGTCACTGCACCGAAGCCGTCGTTGAGGGTGCAAGCCCCCTCGCAGAGCCGGTCCTGTGGGCAGACGCGACCGCAAACGTCGGGCAGGGTGTTGGTCTTGTGGGAGAGTTCCGCGGCCTCGAACAGGTTGCCCTCGGCCACCAGCCGCAGCCAGTGCGGGATGTAGTTATGGACCGGGCACTTCCACTCACAGTAGGGGTTGCCGCAGTCGAGGCAGCGCCCCGCCTGGGCGGCGGCGGTCTGCTCGTCGTAGCGGCCGTAGATCTCGGCGAAGCGGCGGATGCGCTCGTCGACCTGGAGCTTGTCCGGGTCGCGGCGCGGGATCTCGAGGAACTGGAAGACACTGCTGGACATGGCTGACTAATCCGTCCGTGCTCGGGCGCCGCCGGCGGCCGTCAGGCCGCCTGGCGGAGCGTATCGAGGATGGTGTGAAGATCGGCGGCCTTCGGCTTGACCAGCCAGAAGCGGGGCAGGTAGCCGCGGAAGTCGTCGAGGACCGCCCGTCCCCACACGCTGCCGGTCTCGGCCACGAACTCGCGGATCAGCTCGCGCAGGTAGTTGCGGTGAGCCTCCATGTTTTCCGACTGCAGTCGGTGGATGTCGATGAGCTCGTGGTTGTAGCGGTCGGCGAAGGTGCCGGCCTCGTCAAGGACGAAGGCGAGACCGCCGGTCATGCCGGCACCGAAGTTGACCCCGGTGGGCCCGAGCACGCAGACCACGCCGCCGGTCATGTACTCGCAGCCGTGGTCGCCGACGCCCTCGACCACCGCGGTGGCGCCGGAGTTGCGCACACCGAAGCGCTCGCCGACGGTGCCGGCGGCGTAGAGCCGCCCGCCGGTGGCGCCGTAGAGGCAGGTGTTGCCCATGATGGTGGTCTTGCGCGCCTCGAACCGGCTGCCTTCGGGTGGGTAGAGGACGAGCTTACCGCCGGCCATGCCCTTGCCCACGTAGTCGTTGGCGTCCCCCTCGAGCACCATGTGCAGCCCGCCGGCGTTCCAGACGCCGAAGCTCTGCCCCGCGGTACCGGTCAGGCGTAGGGTGACCGGGCTGTTCGCCATGCCCTGGTTGCCGTGGCGGCGGGCGATTTCGCCGCTGAGCCGGGCGCCGATGGAGCGGTTGTTGTTGCGCAGGGTGTAGTGGAACTCACCGCCGGTGCCGGCCTCGATGGTCGGTAGGCAGTCGGCCACCATCCGCTCGGCCAGCTCGCCCTTGTCGAAGGGCACGTTGGACGGCTCCAGGCAGCGCTTGGGCTTGTCTTCGGGGACACCGCCGTCGGAGAGGATCGGCGACAGGTCCAGACGCCCCTGGCGCTCGGTCTCGCCGGGCAGGATCTCCAGCAGGTCGGTTCGCCCGATGAGGTCCTCGAGCCGGCGTACACCGAGCAACGCCAACCACTCGCGGGTTTCCTCGGCGACGAAGCGGAAGTAGTTCGCCACCTTCTCAGCGGTCCCGACGAAGTGCTTCAGGCGCAGGACGTTGTCCTGGGTGGCCACGCCGGTGGCGCAGTTGTTCAGGTGGCAGATGCGCAGGTACTTGCAGCCGAGGGCCACCATGGGCGCGGTGCCAAAGCCGAAGCTCTCGGCGCCGAGGATCGCCCCCTTGATCACGTCCAGGCCGGTCTTCATGCCGCCGTCGGCCTGCAGCCGCACCTTGTCGCGCAGGTCGTTGGCGCGCAGGGTCTGGTGGGTCTCGGTCAGGCCCAGCTCCCACGGGCCGCCGGCGTACTTCACGGAGGTCAGCGGGCTGGCGCCGGTGCCGCCGTCGTAGCCGGCGATGGTGATCAGGTCGGCATACGCCTTGGCCACGCCGGCGGCCACGGTGCCGACGCCGGCCTCGGCCACCAGCTTCACCGAGACCTGCGCCTGCGGGTTGACCTGCTTGAGGTCGAAGATCAGCTGCGCCAGGTCCTCGATGGAGTAGATGTCGTGGTGCGGCGGCGGCGAGATCAGGGCCACCCCGGGCTTGGAGTAGCGCAGCCGGGCGATCATCTCATTGACCTTGTGCCCCGGCAGCTGTCCGCCCTCGCCGGGCTTGGCGCCCTGGGCCACCTTGATCTGCAGCACCTCGGCGTTGACGAGGTAGTGCGGGGTGACGCCAAAGCGCCCCGAGGCGATCTGCTTGATCTTCGAGACCCGATCAGTGCCGTAGCGGGCCGGGTCTTCGCCGCCTTCGCCGGAGTTCGACCGGCCGCCGAGGCGGTTCATGGCCATGGCCAGGGCCTCGTGGGCCTCTGGCGACAGCGCCCCGAGGCTCATCCCGGCGGAGTCGAACCGGGTGAGGATGTCGTCGATGGGCTGGACCTCGTCCACCGCAATGCCCTGCTCCGGGGCCTTGAGCCCGAGCAGATCACGCAGGGTGGCGGTGGGGCGCTGGTTCACCTCGTCCGCGAACCGCTTGTAGGTGGCGTAGTCGCCGTTCTCCACCGCCTGCTGCAGGTAGGAGACCACCTCGGGGTTGTAGCAGTGGTACTCGCCGCCGTGGACGTACTTGAAGACCCCGCCCTGGTCGAGGAGTTCGGTGGGGCGGTGGGCGCGCCGGGCCAGTTCGCGCGCGTCGGCCTCGAGGTCGGTGAAGTCCATGCCCTGGATGCGGTTGGTGGTGCCGGTGAAGCACAGGTCCACCACCTCGTCGGACAGGCCCACGGACTCGAACAGCTGTGCCCCGCGGTAGCTGGCGATGGTGGAGATCCCCATCTTGGAGAGGATCTTGTACAGCCCCTTGTTCAGCCCCTTGCGGTAGTTGAGGCAGAGCTCCTCGACGTCCCCCTCGATCCGCCCGGAGCGGGCCATCTCGGCCACGACTTCGTAGGCGAGGTAGGGGTAGACGCAGGTTGCCCCGTAACCGATCAGGCAGCCGATGTGGTGGGGGTCGCGGGCGGTGCCGGTCTCGACGATGAGATTGGCGTTGCAGCGCAGGCCCCGGGCCACCAAGCGGTGGTGGACGGCGCCGGTGGCCAGCAGGGCGTGGATGGTCAGCCGGCCGCGCTCGACCCGGCGGTCGGAGAGCACCACCAGCGTCGACCCGGCGCGGACCGCTGCCTCGGCCTCGGCGGCGACGGCCTCGATGGCGCTGCGCAGACTCAGTTGAGCGGGGTCGTAGGTCAGGTCGATGACGGTGTGGGCGTACTCCGGGTCGTCCAGGGCCTTGAGCGCCGCGAACTTTGCGCCGGAGAGCACCGGCGAGTCCACGGTAATGCGCTTGGCGTGATCCTCGGACTCGTCGAAGAGGTTCTTTTCCCGGCCCAGACAGGTCTCCAGCGACATCACGATCCGCTCGCGCAGCGGGTCGATCGCCGGGTTGGTGACCTGGGCGAACTGCTGTCGGAAGGTGTCGTAGAGGGCTCGGACCTTGCGCGAGAGCACCGGCAGTGGGGTGTCGTCGCCCATCGAGCCGACGGCCTCCTGGCCGTCCTCGGCCATCACCTTCATCACCTGGTCGCGCTCCTCGAACGAGACGCCGAAGAGCTTCTGGTGGACTTCAAGGGCCTTGGCATCGAGCTGCGGCGTGCGGCCGTCGTGGCCGGCGAGGGGCTCGAGGCGGCGCAGGTGGTCGCTGAGCCAGACCTTATAAGGCTTGCGGCGCATCAGCCGCTCGTCGATCTGCTCGGGAGTGAGCAGCTGTCCGGTTTCGGTATCGGCGGCGAGCATTTCGCCGGGCTTGAGTCGCCCCTTGGCCACCACCTCGGCCGGGTCGTAGTCCCAGACGCCGATCTCCGAGGCCAGGGTGATGTGGCGATCGCGGGTCATCACCCAGCGTGCCGGCCGCAGGCCGTTGCGATCCAGGGTGCAGGCGGCGTGGCGGCCGTCGGTGAGGACGATGCCGGCCGGACCGTCCCAGGGCTCGCAGTGCATGGAGTGGTACTCGTAGAACGCGCGCAGGTCCGCGTCCATAGAGTCGACGTTCTGCCAAGCCGGGGGCATGAGGAGGCGCATGGCGCGGAAGATGTCCATCCCCCCCTGGAGGAGCACGTCGAGCATGTTGTCGAGGCTCGAGGAATCGGAACCCTCGCTGTTGACCAGCGGGTGCACCGCTTCCATGTCAGGGATCAGCGGGGTGTTCAGCGTGAAAGCCCGGGCATTGGCCCAGTTGCGGTTGCCCTGGATGGTGTTGATCTCGCCATTATGGGCCAGGTAGCGGAACGGCTGGGCGAGGCGCCATTGGGGCAGGGTGTTGGTGGAGAAACGCTGGTGGAAGACGCAAAGGGAAGAGGCGAGGCGCGGGTCCTGAAGGTCCTGGTAGAAGGAGGGGAGGTAATCCGGCATCACCAGCCCCTTGTAGGAGAGGACCCGGCCCGAAAGGCTGGCGACGTAGAAGACCTCGTCTTCGCTGCTGATTGCCTTCTCGGTAAGCCGGCGGGCGATGAACAACCGCCGTTCCAGGTCCTGGGCCTCCATCCCCGGATCGGCGTTGACGAAGACTTGTTCGATCCGGGGACGGGTTTGGAGGGCCTGGGCCCCCAGCGCCGAGGGGTCCACCGGGACCTCGCGGAATCCGGCCGGCTCCAGCTCCTGGCTGCGCAGCGCCTCACGTAGGGCCTCGCGGGCGGCTTCCGCGCGCTGGTCGTCGGGGTGGAGGAACAGGCTGCCCACGGCGTACTGCTCGCCGAGTTCCAGGCCAGCCTCCTCTGCCACGGCGCGCAGGAAGGCGTCGGGCTTGGTCAGCAGCAGGCCGCAGCCGTCGCCGGTCTTGCCGTCGGCCGCCACCGCGCCACGGTGAGTGAGTCGCCCGAGGGCGGCTACAGCGGTTTCGATGAGCCAATGGCTGGGGTTACCATCCATATGGGCAATCAGCCCGAAACCGCAGTTGTCTCGTTCGAAGCTGGGCCGGTACAGGCCGGGTGCGTTTTCGTCCGTCACGGTCGCCTCTGGGATGCTGCGGGGTCGTTTTTTTCAGGGGGCGGCCGGCCCTCTGGGCGCGGTGCGCCGCCGGTGTCGATCACCCGCCGACAAAAGCGGGACGGTAGTATATGCACGAGCCCCCGTGGGCGCAAACGCCGATTGCCGGCGGTCCGGCACGGCGTCCCACTGGCCTTTTTGCACCCGCGCGTGTCAGAGTGACAACCCAGTCACCATCCGTATTTACCGCGTTCAACGACGGCGAGCGGGAGCAAGAAGCGCATGGTTCATGAGCTGCAGGGGTATTGCGTCGAGGATCTGGAGCCGGGGATGGCGGGATCCTACACGCGGACCGTCACCGAGGCCGACCTGGTCCTCTTCGCCGGCCTCTCCGGGGACAATAACCCCGTGCACATCAACGAGGAGTTTGCCTCGACGACCTTCGCCAAGGGGCGCATCGCCCACGGGCTGTTCCTCGGTGGGCTGATCTCCTGCGTCCTCGGCACCCGCATGCCGGGGCCGGGGGCCATTTACCTCGGTCAGCAGCTGCGCTTCCAGGCGCCGGTGCGCATCGGTGACACCGTGCGCGCCGAGGCCACAGTCATCGAGGTGGAGCGCGAGCGCCATCGCGTGCGCCTGGATACCCGCTGCTACGTGCGCAAGCGCACCGTGCTCACCGGTGAGGCCGAGGTCATGGTCAACAGCCGCGAGGCCTGAGCGGCCCCGCGCGTAGACAGGCGGTTCAGGCCCCGCCGCGCAGCGCCTCGATGACCGGAGCAGTCTGCGGGTAGGTGCCGCGCCAGAGATAGAACGATTCCGCTGCCTGCTCAACGAGCATGCCCAGACCGTCGCAGACCACGGCGGCGCCGCGCGCCCGTGCCCAGGCCATGAACGGCGTGTCGCCGTCGGCATAGACCAGGTCGTAGGCGGCGGCGCCGGGGGCGAGCAAGTCGTCGGGCAGGGGTGGCATCTCGCCCTGCAGCCCGGCGGCGGTGGTGTTCAGTACCACGTCAAAGGTATGCCCGTGCAGCGCTTCGAAGCCGCAACCGCGGATGCGCGTGTCGGCGGAGGCGAGGGCCTCGGCGCGACTCACCGTGCGGTTGGCGATGACCAGCGTCTGTGGCCCCTCGGCGAGCAGCTCGCTCAGGACCCCTCGGGCGGCGCCGCCGGCGCCGAGCAGGAGCAGGCGCCGGCCGGCCAGCTGGACCCCGTGATTGTCGCGCAGGTCGCGCAGCAGGCCGATACCGTCGGTGTTGTCGCCGAAGCGGCGACCGTCGGCCTCGGCGCGCAGGGTGTTCACGGCGCCGGCGGTTCGGGCCCGCTCGCTGAGGGTGTCGGCGAAGGCACAGGCTGCCTCCTTGAACGGCACGGTGACGTTGAGCCCGTGGCCGCCGCCGGCGAAGAACGCTTGCGCCACGGCGTCGAAGTGTTCCTCCGGGGCCCACAAGCGCTGGTAGAACAGGTCGGCCCCTACCTCCGCGGCGAAGCGGGCGTGGATTTGGGGTGATTTGCTGTGGGCAATCGGGTTGCCGACGACGGCGTAGTGATCGCTCATGGGTCTGTCCCGGTTCAGCCGAAGCTCCAGTAGAGCAAGTAGAAAAAGACCACGGCGAGGATGCCACCGGCGGGCAGGGTGACGAGCCACGACATGAACACCCCGGTCACCACCCGCAGGTCGATGGCGGCCAGTCCACGGGCCAGCCCGACGCCGAGCACGGCCCCGACCAGGGTGTGGGTGGTGGAGATGGGCAGGCCGATGCCCGAGGCGGTGACCACGGTCCCGGCGGTGGCCAGATTGCAGGCGAACCCCCGGCTCGGGGTGAGCTGGGTGATGTTCTTGCCCACTGTGGCGATGACGTGGCGGCCGAGCATCAGCAATCCAGCGACGATACCCACTGCGCCCAGGACCAGGACCCACACCGGGACCGGTGCCTCGGGCTGGATCTCGCCGCTGGTCACGGTGGCGACCACCGCGGCCACCGGCCCGACGGCGTTGGCTACGTCGTTGGAGCCGTGGGCGAAGGCCATGGCGCAGGCGGTGATGATCATCAGTACGGCGAAGACCCGTTCGACGTTACGGAACTGGTAGCGCCGGTGAGGGCGCTCGTCGAAGCGGGTGCGATGGATCGCCAGCTTGCCGGCCCAGGCCATGACCAGGCCGATGGCGAGCGACAGCAGGAGGTTGGTGGCGAAGCCCAGCTCCAGCCCGATGTGCTGCAGCCCACGGAAGAGGGTGATGACCGAGACGAAGAACCCGGTGAGGAAGATATAGAAGGGCACCCACTTCTTGGCCGCCTCCAGCGGATGGCGGCGGTCAAGGACCAGCATCTGCACTGAGCGGAACAGGGCGAAGCTGACCACCGCAGCGATCAGCGGCGAGGTGACCCAGCTGGCGGCCACCTGCCCGACGGCCGGCCAGTGGATGGCCCCCCAGCCCAGTCCGGCGATACCGAAGCCGACCAGGGCGCCGATGATCGAGTGCGTGGTGGAGACCGGCCAACCTCGCCAGGAGGCCACCAGCAGCCAGCAGCCAGCGGCGGCGAGGGCGGCGAGCATGCCGAAGACGAGGATCTCCTCCTCGCCGACCAGTGATGAGGTGTCGACGATGCCGCCGCGGACCGTGGCTGCCACCGCGCCGCCGGCGAGCACCGCGCCGGCGAACTCGAAGATGGCGGCGATCACCACCGCCTGGCGAATGGTCAGTGCCCGCGAGCCCACCGACGTGGCCATGGCGTTGGCCACGTCGTTGGCCCCGATGCCCCAGGCCATGAACAGTCCGAACGCAGCGGCGAGGGCCAGGTAGACGACGGCGTATTCCATGCCTCAGCGCGCGAGCAGGATCTGAAAGCGGGCGCCCGTCTGCTGGGCACGGTCGGCGAGGGTGCCGAGGGCCTCGATGATCTGGTAGAGGAACATGACATCCACCGGGTAGAGCTCGCGCTCGATCTCGAACAGCTGCGAGCGCAGCTGGACCTGCATGCGGTCGGTTTCGGCCTCTACGTCGTCGAGTTTGTCCAGCAGGCTCTCGACGATCTCCAGCTCCGCGCCGCGGAAGCCGGCCTCGACCAGCTCATCGAGCTCGCGTACCGAGGCCTTGGCCTGGCGGGCCGCCTCGATGCCCTGATCGAGCAGACCCAGGGTGGCCTCTTCCAGTGCCGCCGGCCACTGCATCTGGCGGCCGATCATCAGCCCGGCGATGTCCTTGCTCTTGTTGGCGATCCGATCCTGGGCGCGCAGCAGCTCGAGGAAGTCACGCCGGTCCCACGGCATGAACAGATCCGGCGGCAGGTGTGCGCGGATCTCCTTCTTCAGGCGGTCCGCCTCGTGCTCGTGCTGGACGATCTGGCGGTGGGCGTCGCGCATGCGCTGCACGTCGCCCGCCGCCGAGGCCCGGAAGAGTTCCGGCAGCACCTCCACGCAGTCGACCACCTCGGCCATGTGTTGCTGCAAAGGTGCGACCGGCGAGGAGCCGAAGATCCGGGCGAAGTAGCTCTTCAAGATCTCAGTCCTCTTCGCGCATCCACTGAGCCGCAGCCCGTGCGTGGTAGGTCAGGATGCCATCGGCGCCCGCCCGGCGCAGCGAGAGCAGCGCCTCGAGCACGCACTCGCGCTCGTCGAGCCAGCCGTTCTGGGCGGCTGCCTTGAGCATGGAGTACTCGCCGCTGACCTGGTAGGCGAAGGTCGGCACCCCGAATTCGTCCTTGATCCGCCGGATGACGTCCAGGTAGGGGAGGCCGGGTTTGACCATGAACATGTCGGCCCCCTCCTGCAGATCGAGGGCCACCTCGTGCAGGGCCTCGTCGCTGTTGCCCGGGTCCATCTGATAGCTGTCCTTGCCCGGTCCGGCCACGCCGCTGCCGAGGTTGTCCGAGGAGCCCACGGCATCGCGGAACGGACCGTAGTAGCAGGAGGCGTACTTGGCCGCGTAGGAGAGGATGCGCACATTGCGGTGGTCGTGGGACTCCAGGGCGCTGCGGATCGCCCCCACGCGGCCATCCATCATGTCGGAGGGGCCGACCACGTCGGCTCCGGCCTCGGCGTGGGAGAGCGCCTGGCGGACCAGGACCTCGACGGTCTCCTCGTTCATGACGTAGCCGGTTTCGTCGATCAGCCCGTCCTGGCCGTGACTGGTGAACGGGTCGAGGGCGACGTCGGTCATGACGCCCATCCCGGGGACCGCATCCTTGACCGCACGCACGGCGCGCTGGGCGATGCCGCTCGGGTTGTAGGCTTCGCGCGCGTCCTCGCTTTTCACTTCGGCGGGGGTCACCGGGAAGATGGCGATCAGCGGGATGCCGAGGGCGTGCAGCTCCCGCGCCTCCTGGACCAGTCGGTCGATGGTCATGCGCTCGACGCCGGGCATGGAGGGCACCGGCTCGGTGCGATCCTCGCCGTCGAGGACGAAGACCGGCTGGATCAGATCCTCCGGGCCGAGCCGAGTCTCCCGCATGAGTCGGCGGGAGAAGGCGTCGCGGCGCATCCGGCGCGGGCGCCGTAGGGGGTAGCCGCCATTGAACTGCGGTTGGGAGCTCCGTGTCACGACCGCCTCCATTGTTTCACGCTGCCGTTGAAGGCCTTGATTATGCCCGCTCCCCTGGCGTCGCCCAAGGGTTCACCCCGGGGGAACTTGACGCAGTGTGCCGGTGTCCTTGTGATTGAGGCGGGGGCGCGTGCTGATGCGCGCTTCCCCGGATCATTCCAAATCGCCTAGAGAGGAGAGGACTGATGCGCAAGCTGGCAACCATCCTGGGGGTCCTGACCATCGCCGGCGGGCTGACGCTGGCGGGCTGCGGCGGCGGCGACGACTTCGAGGAGCTCGACGAGTTCGAGGAGATGCCGGAGGGCGATGAGCCGGCCCCGATGGACGAGGACGAGGCCTTTGATGACTTCGAGGACGACTTTGATGACGACTTCGATGACGACTTCGAGGATGACTTCGGCGACGAGGATCTCGAAGAGCAGTTCTAAGTCCTGACGGCCCGCCCCGAGGTGGGTCGATCCCGAATAAAGAGGGGGCGTCACCGCGGTGACGCCCCCTCTTTCGGTTTCTCCTGCCGGCCGCGGGTCGCGCCGCCTAGCGCGAGCCCTTGAGCTTGCGACTGCGCTCGACGAACTCGTGGATGATCGGCGTCATAATCAGCTCCATGGCGAAGCCGGTCTTGCCGCCGGGGACCACCATGGTGTTCCGCCGCGACATGAAGGAGTCGGGGATCATGTTCAGCAGGTACGGGAAATCGATCCCGAAGCGCTCCGGCTGACGGAAGCGGATCACCGTAAAGGACTCATCCGGCGTCGGCACGTCCCGGGCGATAAACGGGTTCGAGGTATCCACCGTGGGTACGCGCTGGAAGTTGATGTCGGTCCGCGAGAACTGCGGCGTGACGTAGTTCACGTAGTCCGGCATGCGCCGCAGGATGGTGTCCACGGTCTTCTCGGCTGTGTAGCCGCGCTCGGCGCCGTCGCGATGGATCTTCTGGATCCACTCCAGGTTGACGATGGGCACCACGCCGACGAGCAGGTCCACGTGCTGCGCCACGTTGTGCTCCTCGGTCACGACGCCGCCGTGCAGCCCCTCGTAGAAGAGCAGATCGCTGTCCTGGCCGGCGTCCTCCCAGTCGGTGAACTCGCCGGGGCGCAGTCCGTAGGGTTCCGCCTCCTCATCGCTGTGAAGGTACCTGCGGCGTCGACAGATGCCCTCCTGGCCGTACCGGCGGAAGGAGTGCTCGAGCTCGTCGAAGACGTTGGCCTCCGGCCCGAAGTGGCTCAGGTTGCGCCCCTCCTCGGCGGCTCGGGCCAGCTGGTCGCGCATCTCCTGCCGGTTGAAGCGGTGGAAAGCGTCGCCCTCGATCACCACCGGGGTGACCTGTTCCCGGCGGAAGATGTGCTCGAAGGCGTTCTTGACGGTGCTGGTCCCTGCCCCGGAGGAGCCTGTGACCGCAATGATGGGATGCTTCTCGGACATGGCTTGACCCTCTTGCTCGCTGACTAGAAATTCCCTTGAACGCGAGCTCAACCGGCGCGGTGCGCAGCCTCGAGCTCCTTGCGCATATCGGCGATGGCCTGGCCGTAGTCTTCGGCCCCGAAGACCGCCGAGCCGGCCACGAAGGTGTCCGCGCCGGCCTCGGCCACCTGACGGATGTTCTCGGCCTTGATCCCGCCGTCGACCTGCAGGCGGGCGTCCGGGTTCAGCTCATCGATCAGTTGCCGCGCCTCGCGGATCTTGTCGATGGTCCCGGGGATGAACTTCTGCCCCCCGAAGCCGGGGTTGACCGACATCAGCAGCGCCATGTCGACCTTATCGGCGACGTAGCGCAGGCAGTCGAGCGGCGTGGCCGGGTTGAAGACCAGGCCGGCCCGGCAGCCGTGCTCGCGGATCAGGCTCAGGGAGCGGTCGACGTGCTCGCTGGCCTCGGGGTGGAAGGTGATCCAGTCGGCCCCGGCCGCGGCGAAATCGGGGATGATCCGGTCCACCGGCTTGATCATCAGATGCACGTCAATGGGCGCAGTGATGCCGTGATCGCGCAGCGCCTGGCAGACCAGCGGGCCGATGGTCAGATTGGGGACATAGTGGTTGTCCATGACATCGAAGTGGATGGCATCGGCGCCGGCCCGGAGAACGGCGTTGACCTCATCGCCCAGGCGGGCGAAATCGGCGGACAGGATGGACGGTGCGATCCACGGCTTGTTCATGGGTACTCCTCCCGGCTTGAACCCAGGGCGCCCCGGCAAGCTAAGCCCGGGGCGCCCCGCGGGGAACTAAGGATTGATGATTATTGGAATAAACGGGCTCACGGAACGGCCTGCAGCGGCGGTTCCTGCGGGGGCGCAACCCCTGGCGTCTCCGGGACCTGCCAGTGCCGGTGGGCCTCGTCGAGGATGAACTGACGGAACGCCTCCGCCGCCGGCGAGAGGCGCTTGCCCGAGCGGTGGACCAGGTACCACTGCCGCTCCAGAGGGAAGCCCTCGACGTTGAGCACCCGCAGCCGGCCCAGCTCGAGCTCCAGGGCTACGGTGTGGATGGAGACGACGCCGAGCCCGAGTCCGGCCTGTACCGACTGCTTGATGGCCTCGTTGGAACTCATTTCGAGTCCGCCGCGCAGGTTCATGCCGCGTTCCTCGAGCACGCGCTGGACCGCGTTGCGGGTGCCCGAGCCCTGCTCGCGCAGCACGAAGAGCTCGTCCTGCAGGCGTTCGAGTGGGATCGGCGAGCCGTCTGCCAGTGGGTGGTCCGGCGCGGCGATGATCACCAGCGGATTCGGCATGAAGGCCTCGGCGGCGACATCCAGCCCCTCCGGCGGGCGACCCATGACCGCCAGGTCCATCTCATTGTCCTGAATGCGGCGGATCACCCCCTCCCGGTTGGTGACCTCTAGCTGGAACGTCACCCCGGGCTGTCGCCGGGTGAAGGCGGCGAGCAGGTCGGTGGCGAAGTAGTTGGCGGTCGAGGCCACCGTCAGTCGCAGTCGGCCGCTGTTCAGCCCGCGCAGGGCTTCGAGGCCGTCGGCGAGCTCGCGCAGTTCGGCGGAGATGCGCTGGGCATAGCGCCGCACCTCCTCGCCGGCCTCGGTGAGGTAGATTCGTTTACCGATCTGCTCGAACAGGGGCAGTCCGACCTGCTGCTCGAGCTGCTTGATCTGCATGGAGACCGCCGGCTGCGTGAGATACAGCTCCTCGGCGGCACGGGTGAAGCTGAGATGTCGGGCTACAGACTCGAACACCTGTAGCTGCCGTAGTGTGATGTTCATCCTCCTGGGCCTCCCCCAATGCTTGTTAATAATGGAAAACTTATCCAAGCACCAAAAACAATTTCTTTTTCTTCTTGAACTGCAAGGCTATGCTGTCTGAAGACATGCCGCAAGGGGCAGCCACAAGAACCGGTGCTGCTCATCAAAGCCCCGGGGCGTGTTTGGACTTACGAGCAGAAACGCTTGAGGAGAGGATCGATGGCTAGCAAGACGTACACCGCGGGCGTCAAGGATTATCGGGAGACCTACTGGGAGCCCGATTACAAGATCAAGGATAGCGACCTTCTGGCCGTGTTCAAGGTGACGCCGCAGCCCGGCGTGGACCGCGAGGAGGCGGCCGCCGCCGTCGCCGCCGAGTCCTCCACCGGGACCTGGACCACGGTCTGGACCGACCTGCTCACCGACCTGGAGCACTACAAGGGTCGCGCCTACAAGGTCGAGGACGTGCCGGGCGACGACGAGGCCTTCTACGCCTTCATCGCCTACCCCATCGACCTCTTCGAAGAGGGCTCGATCGTCAACGTCTTCACCTCGCTGGTGGGCAACGTCTTCGGCTTCAAGGCCGTGCGCGCCCTGCGCCTGGAGGACGTGCGCTTCCCGCTGCACTTCGTGATGACCTGCCCCGGGCCGCCGAACGGCATCCAGGTCGAGCGGGACAAGATGAACAAGTACGGCCGGCCGCTGCTCGGCTGCACCATCAAGCCCAAGCTCGGCCTCTCGGCCAAGAACTACGGCCGCGCGGTCTACGAGTGCCTGCGCGGCGGTCTCGACTTCACCAAGGACGACGAGAACGTCAACTCCCAGCCCTTCATGCGCTGGCGCGACCGCTTCGAGTTCGTCATGGAGGCGATCCACAAGGCCGAGGAGGAAACCGGTGAGCGCAAGGGCCACTACCTCAACGTCACCGCCCCGACGCCGGAGGAGATGTACAAGCGTGCCGAGTTTGCCAAGGAGATCGGCGCGCCGATCATCATGCACGACTACATCACCGCCGGCTTCTGTGCCCACCAGGGCCTGGCCAACTGGTGCCGCGACAACGGCATGCTGCTGCACATCCACCGCGCCATGCACGCGGTGCTCGACCGCAACCCGAACCACGGCATCCACTTCCGGGTGCTGACCAAGATCCTGCGCCTGATGGGCGGCGACCAGCTGCACACCGGAACGGTGGTCGGCAAGCTCGAGGGTGACCGCCAGTCGACGCTGGGCTGGATCGACCTGCTGCGCAAGCCTTACATCGAGGAGGACCGCTCCCGCGGCCTGTTCTTCGATCAGGAGTGGGGCGCGATGCCGGGCGCCTTCGCCGTCGCTTCCGGCGGGATCCACGTCTGGCACATGCCGGCTCTGTTGTCGATCTTCGGTGACGATGCGGTCTTCCAGTTCGGCGGCGGTACGCTGGGCCACCCCTGGGGCAATGCCGCCGGCGCCGCGGCCAACCGCGTGGCCCTGGAGGCCTGCGTCAAGGCCCGCAACGAGGGCCGCGAGCTCGAGAAGGAGGGCAAGGAGATCCTCACCGAGGCCGCCAAGAGCAGCCCCGAGCTGAAGGCCGCCATGGAGACGTGGAAGGAGATCAAGTTCGAGTTCGACACCGTGGACAAGCTGGACACGGCGCACCGGTAAAGGGGAAGGAGACTGAGCAATGAGTGAGATCCAGGATTACAAGTCCAAGCTGTCCGATCCGAACAGCCGTCGCTTCGAGACCTTCTCCTACCTGCCGGAGATGAGCGACGCGGACGTCCGCAAGCAGGTCCAGTACATCGTCGACCAGGGCTGGAACCCGGCCATCGAGCACACCGAGCCGGAGAACGCCTTCGACCACTACTGGTACATGTGGAAGCTGCCGATGTTCGGCGAGACCGACGTGGACGCCATCCTCAAAGAGGCCGAGGCGTGCCACAAGGAGCACCCGGAGCACCACGTGCGCCTGATTGGCTACGACAACTACCGGCAGACGCAGGGCACCGCGATGGTGATCTATCGGGGTCCCATCGACGCCTAGTGGCCGAGGTGTGCCCGGCGATCGCCGCCCGCGCCGGGCGGTGGTCGCCGGGACCGCACCGCTGCTTTTCGAATGGTGGCCGGGATCGCCCCCGTCGCCATTCGAAAAGCCAGTACCCGAGCGGAGGGGCCGATGACCGAGCACGATGTGGACCAGTATCGCGTCACTGAAGCGCCGTACTACCGGCCGGTCAGTGACGAGGTCGATCTCTACCAGGCCGCCTACCAGGCCCGCATGCCGGTGATGCTCAAGGGGCCGACCGGCTGCGGCAAGTCTCGTTTCGTCGAGTACATGGCCTGGCAGCTGCAGCGTCCCCTGGTTACGGTGGCCTGCAACGAGGATATGACCGCCGCCGACCTGGTGGGCCGCTACCTGCTCGACGCCAATGGCACCCGCTGGCAGGACGGGCCGCTGACCACCGCGGCGCGGATCGGCGCCATCTGCTACCTCGACGAGGTGGTCGAGGCGCGTCAGGACACCACCGTGGTGATCCACCCCCTGACCGACCACCGGCGCACCCTGCCGCTCGAGAAGAAGGGCGAGCTGGTGCACGCCCACCCGGACTTCCACCTGGTGATCTCCTACAACCCCGGCTATCAGTCGCTGATGAAGGACCTCAAGCAGTCCACCAAGCAGCGTTTCGGCGCCCTCGACTTCGACTACCCGGAGGCCGCGGCCGAGGCGGAGATCGTCGCCCACGAGACCGGCGTCGACAGCGATATCGCCGACAAGCTGGTGCAGATCGCCCACCGCGCCCGCAACCTCAAAGGTCACGGGCTGGATGAAGGGATCTCCACGCGTCTGCTGGTCTACGCCGGCAACCTGATCGCCAAGGGCATCGAGCCGCGCTCAGCCTGCACCATGTCGCTGGTGCGCCCCCTGACCGACGATCCGGACATGCGCGAGACGCTGGATCAGGCGGTGGCGACCTACTTCTGAACGACCGGGTGATCACCCGGGGGCAGTGCGGGGGATTGCGATGACGGTGCGCCTCGAGGACTACCGTGAGACCCTGGTGGCGGCGGATCCGCGGATCGCCGAGACGCTGGAGGCGAGCTTCGCCGAGGCGTCGCGGGTGATGTCGCCACGGGGGCTGCACAACTACCTGGAAGGGGCCCGGGCCCTGGCCGAGCTGGGCCGCGGCGCCGACTTGGTCATCTGCTACCTGGAGGCGATGCCTGCGGTGGCCAAGGAAGTGGGCGAGGACGTGCTCACCGAGGTGGTCACTGCCGCCATGAAGCTCTCCTCGATGGTCAGCGGCCAGGTGATTGCCCTGCTGCTGGCCGGCTTACCCACTGCCGCGCGACGGCTCGGCGATCCGGAGCTGCTGCGCCAGTTCCTGAACCTCGTCCACCAGCTTTCGGCCAAGGCTCCGCGCGGCCTGCGGCCGATGCTCGAGAACCTCGACGAGCTCTTCTCCAAGCTCACCCTGGGCGGGTTCCGGCGCTGGGCGCTGTGGGGCGCCCAGGCCCACGCCCGCGATTTCGAGCAGCAGCGCGCCTACTTCGGCCTGCAGAGTGCCGACAGTCAGGCGATGCTCCAGCAGGAGCGCCGCGGCACGCTGCTGGTGGATAACCAGCGCAAGCTCAACTTCTACCTGCGTGCGCTCTGGGCCCGGGACTTCTTCATGCGGCCGACCTCCGGGGACTTCGAGACCCGCGAGGGGTACAAGCCGTTCATCGAGCAGCGGGTGATCCATCTGCCCGACGCTTACGACGACTACCACGGGCTGCCGGGCAAGGACCTCTATCGGGCCGCGGCCGCCCACGCGGCCGCGCACCTGGTCCATACCATCGAGCCGCTCTCGCCCGAGATGCTCAATCCGGCGCAGATGGCCGTCATCGGCCTGATCGAGGACGCCCGGGTCGAGGCGCTGGCCATCGACGAGTTTCCGGGGCTGCAGCGGCTGTGGCTGCCTTTCCACCGGGCCCGGGCCGCCGAGCGCGAGGCGGAGCTGGATCCGGTGGTCGAGCGCCTGGAGCGGGCTGCCCACGCCCTGCTTGACCCGGAGTACGCCGACGACGACCCCTGGGTCCAGCAGGTGCGCGAGATCTTCCACTACCACTTCGCCGATCGCCCCCGGGACGTGGGGCTGTCGTGGGAGCTGGGCATGGAGCTGCACAATAGCCTGGCGCAGCGCTACCCCATGCCATCGGCCCGCGTCCTGCAGCGGATGGCCGTCCCTTACCGCGACGACAACCGCTACCTCTTCGCCAGCGATGAGGAGGAGTGGCTCGAGGCGGAGTACATCCCGGCCAGCCACCGGCAGGTGCGCCGCCAGGTCAACCTGATGGAGTTCGTCAACGAGGTTGACTGCGAACTCGCCGGCGACGACGCGCAGGAGGTCTGGGTCCTCGGGACGGAGCTCTTCCCCTACGAGGACTTCGGGGTCAGCTACAACGAGATGGAAGGGGTGGAGCCGGCCAGCCCGCCGTTCCATTACCCGGAGTGGGATTACCAGGTCCAGCTCAATCGCCCCGACTGGGTCACGGTGGTCGAGCGCCGTCCGAAACGCGGCGACCCCGAGGTCATGGACCAGGTCCTCAAGGACTACCGGCCGGTGGCCAGCCGCCTGCGCTACCTCGTCGACGCCTTGCAGCCCCAGGGGGTGATCCGCGAGCGCCGACAGGAGGACGGCGACGAGCTGGATATCGACGCCGCCGTGCGCTCCATGGTCGACCTGCGCCTGGGCATGAGCCCCGATCCGCGCATCAACACCCGCTACATCCGTAAGACCCGGGATCTGTCGGTGCTGCTTCTGCTCGATCTCTCCGAGTCCACCAACGACGCTATGGGCGGCAGCGAGAAGACCGTCATCGAGCTGACCCGCGAGGCCACCTCGCTGCTCGGCTGGGCCATCAACGGCATCGGTGACCCCTTCGCCGTCCACGGCTTCTCCTCGGACGGTCGGCACGACGTCCAGTACTACCGGTTCAAGGACTTCCATCAGCCGTGGAGCGAGGAAGCGAAGTCCCGCCTGGCTGGGATGCGCGGGCAGTACTCGACCCGCATGGGCGCGGCAATGCGCCACGCCGGGGCCCACTTGGTGCGTCAACCGCAGCGGCGCAAGCTGTTATTGATCGTCACCGACGGAGAGCCGCACGACGTCGACGTGCGGGATCCGCAGTACCTGCGCCACGACGCCCGCAAGGCTGCCGAGGAGCTGTCCGCCCGAGGAGTGACCAGCTACTGCCTGACCCTGGATCGGGACGCGGACGCCTACGTGTCACGGATCTTCGGGGCCAGCGGCTACTCGGTGGTCGAGCACGTGGAGCGCCTGCCGGAGCGCCTGCCGGCGGTGTTCGCCCAGCTGACCCGGTAGCCGCTTATTCGGACGATCAGGACGGTTTGCTTTTGCTGATCGTTCGCGATCCGTAAAGTTTCGGGGCAGTATGGCGGCATGCTCGACCCGAGCCGCAACAGAACAATATTCCATTGAGGGAGGTAGAACATGGCGTCGACCGAACTGAGCCGACGAGAGCTCGCCAACGGCATTCGCGCCCTGGCCATGGACGCTGTCCAAAAGGCCAACTCCGGCCACCCGGGGGCACCGATGGGTATGGCGGACATCGCCGAGGTGCTGTGGCGGGACTACATGCGCCATGCGCCCCAGCGGCCGGGCTGGTTCGACCGCGATCGTTTCGTCCTCTCCAATGGTCACGGGTCGATGCTGCAGTATGCGCTGCTCCATCTGACCGGCTACGACCTCACCACCGACGACCTCAAGAACTTCCGCCAGCTGCACTCCCGGACCCCGGGGCACCCGGAGTACGGCTACACGCCGGGCGTGGAGACCACCACCGGGCCGCTGGGCCAGGGGCTGGCGAACAGCGTTGGCCTGGCGCTGGCCGAGCGGATGCTGGCGGCGCGCTTCAACCGCCCGGGCCACGAGATCATCGATCACTACACCTACGTCTTCATGGGCGACGGCTGCCTGATGGAGGGGGTCTCCCATGAGGCGTGCTCGCTGGCCGGCACCCTGGGGCTGGGCAAGCTGATTGCCTTCTACGACGACAACAGCATCTCCATCGACGGCAACGTCGAGGGCTGGTACACGGAGGATGTCCGCAAGCGTTTCGAGGCTTACGGCTGGCAGGTGATCGGCCCGGTGGATGGTCACGACGGCGAGGCCGTGCGGCAGGCCATCGAGCAGGCGCGCGCCGATACCAGCCGCCCGACGCTGATCGACTGCAAGACGGTGATCGGCTTCGGTGCGCCCAATCAGTGCGGCACCGCTGGCGTGCACGGTGCCCCCTTGGGCGAAGAGGAGATCGCCGCCTGCCGCAAGCAGCTGGGCTGGGAGCACGGCCCGTTCGAGATCCCCGAAGCCCATTACAAGGCGTGGGATGCGCGTGCTGGTGGCGAGCAGCTGCTCCAGGAGTGGGGCGAGCGCCTCGAGGCGTACCGCAAGGAACACCCCGAGCTGGCCGACGAGCTGGAGCGGCGGATGCGCGGTGAGTTGCCGGGCAACTGGCAGGAGCTGGTTGCCGAGGGCCTGGAGAAGTTCGCCGGCGGCAAGAAGGACGCCACCCGCAAGTCTTCCCAGGCGGTGCTCGGTCACTTCGGGCCGCAACTGCCCGAGCTGCTCGGCGGTTCCGCCGACCTGACAGGCTCGAACAACACCTGGTGGGACGGTTGCTCGACGGTCAGCCAGGAGCAGCCCGACGGCAACTACGTCTTTTACGGCGTGCGCGAGTTCGGGATGACCGCTATCATGAACGGCATCGCCCTGCACGGCGGGTTCATCCCCTACGGCGGCACCTTCCTGATCTTCTCCGACTACGCCCGCAACGCCGTGCGTATGGCGGCGCTGATGAAGCAGCGGGTGGTGATGGTCTACACCCACGACTCCATCGGCCTCGGCGAGGACGGACCCACGCACCAGCCTGTCGAGCAGCTGGCCAGTCTGCGCCTGATCCCCAACCTGCACGTTTGGCGTCCGTGTGACGCCCAGGAGACTGCAGCGGCCTGGGCGGCGGCCATCGCCCGCGAGGACGGACCGAGCGTGCTGGCACTGTCGCGCCAGGGCATGGAGCCGCAGCAGCGCAGCGGCGACCAAGCCCGGTCCATCGCCCGCGGTGGCTATGTCCTCAAGGAGGCCGGCTCCGGCAAGCCCGAGCTGGTCATCCTGGCCACCGGCTCCGAGGTGGATCTGGCCATGGCGGCCCGGGACCGTCTCGAGGGCGAGGGGCGCAGCGTTCGCGTGGTCTCCATGCCCTGTGTCGAGGCGTTCTGCGCGCAGGACGAGGCCTACCGTCAGCAGGTGCTGCCCGGTGATGTACCGCGGGTGGCCGTCGAGGCCGGTGCCACCGGCCTGTGGCAGGGCTGGGTCGGTCAGTGCGGCCTCGTAGTCGGCCTCGACACCTTCGGCGAATCGGCGCCGGGGCCGGAACTCTACGAGCACTTCGGCCTGACCGCGGACAGCGTGGCTGATGCGGGCCGGCGGGTCCTCGGCTGAGGGCCCCCGCCCGCGGGCGCAGAACCAGAATCGACTAGAGGAGAGTGGCCGTGAAAGCGAAGCGCATGACCGATCTCGACCTGGCGGGCAAGCGGGTGCTCATCCGCGAGGACCTGAACGTCCCGATCAAGGAGGGCCAGGTCGCCGACGATACCCGCGTGCGCGCTGCCGCCGAGAGCATCCGCCAGGCCATGCAGGCCGGTGGCCGGGTGCTGGTGATGTCCCACCTCGGGCGGCCCAAGGAGGGCGAATACGACGCCGAGGCCTCGATGGCTCCGGTGGCCCGCCGCCTGGGCGAGATCCTGGGTTGCGAGGTGCCGGTGGTGCGTGAATGGCTCGATGGCGTCGACGTTGCCGAGGGCGGCGTCGCGCTGGCGGAGAACGTGCGCTTTCAGCCCGGCGAGACCAAGGACGACGAGGATCTGGCCCGACGCATGGCGGCACTGTGCGATGTCTTCGTCATGGATGCCTTCGGCACCGCGCACCGTGCCCAGGCCTCCACCCACGGCGTGGCCCGTTTCGCGCCCGAGGCGTGTGCCGGTCCGCTGCTCGCCGCCGAGCTGGAGGCCCTGGGCAAGGCGCTGGACAACCCGGCCCGGCCGATGATCGCCATCGTCGGCGGCTCCAAGGTCTCCGGTAAGGTGCAGGTGCTGGAGGCGCTCACTCACAAGGTGGATCAGCTCATTGTCGGCGGCGGGATCGCCAACACCTTCATTGCCGCGGCGGGATACTCCGTCGGCAAGTCCCTCTATGAGGCTGACTTCGTCGAAACCGCCAAGCGCCTGATGCAAGAGGCCCGCGCCAAGGGTGGCGAGATCCCGATCCCCGAGGATGTGATCACCGCCAGGGAGTTCTCCGCGGACGCCGAGGCCAGCGTCCACCCGGTGGAGGCCGTGCCCGACGACGAGATGATCCTCGATGTCGGGCCGAAGACCCGTGCCCGCTACGACGGCATGCTGCGCAATGCCGGTACGGTGGTCTGGAACGGCCCGGTGGGCGTGTTCGAGATGGCGCCCTTCGCCGGCGGTACCGAGGCACTGGCCGAGGCCATTGCCGCCAGTGACGGCTTCTCGATCGCCGGCGGCGGTGACACCCTGGCCGCCGTGGAGCAGTTCGGCATCACCGAGCGGGTCTCCTACATCTCCACCGGCGGTGGCGCCTTCCTCGAGTTCCTCGAGGGTCGCGAGCTGCCCGGTGTTGCGGCCCTCGAGCAGCACGCGGCGGCGCATTCGTGATCGACGCGGTACTCAGTCAGGGAGTCGGTGGCGTGATGCCCCGCAGAACCAAGATCCTGGCGACCCTCGGGCCGGCGACGGACCGGCCCGAGGGCCTGGAGGCCGTCCTCGCCGCCGGGGTGGATGTGGTGCGCATCAACCTCTCCCACGGCGAGGCCAGCGACCACCGCCAGCGGGTCGAGGCCGTGCGCGCCTGGGGCGAGGCCCATGGTCGCCGTGTCGGGGTGCTGGTGGATCTGCAGGGGCCGAAGATCCGCATCGAGCGCTTTCGCAATGGCCCGATCCAGCTGCGCCGCGGCGACCCCTTTATCCTCGATCCCGCCGTGGATCCGGATGCTGGGGACCACACCCGCGTCGGGGTCGCCTACCGGGCCCTGCCGGATGACCTGCATCCCGGCGACGAACTGCTGCTCGACGACGGCCGCCTGGTGGTCCGGGTCGAGCGCATCGAGGGGACCGCCGTCCACACCACCGTGCAGGTTGGCGGTGAACTCAGCGATCGCAAGGGCATCAACCGCCGCGGTGGCGGGCTCTCCGCACCGGCGCTCACCGACAAGGACCGGGTCGATATCGTTACGGCCGCCGAGTTGGCCGCCGATTACGTGGCGGTCTCGTTCCCGCGGTGCGCTGACGACATCCACGAGGCCCGGCGGCTGCTCACCGAGGCCGGTGGGCGCTCCGGGATCGTGGCCAAGATCGAGCGCGCCGAAGCGCTGGACGCCGCCGAGGAGATCATGGATGCCGCCGATGCCATCATGGTCGCCCGCGGCGATCTCGGCGTGGAGATCGGCGATGCTGCGTTGCCCGAGGTCCAGAAGCAGCTCATCCAGACCGCCCGGGCTCGCAACCGGGTGGCCATCACGGCGACGCAGATGATGGAGTCGATGATCGACAACCCCATCCCGACGCGGGCCGAGGTCTTCGACGTGGCCAACGCCGTGCGGGACGGCACCGACGCCGTGATGCTATCGGCCGAAACCGCCACCGGCTCGTTCCCGGCCGAGACGGTGGCCGCCATGGACCGGGTCTGTCGGGCGGCCGAGCGCAGTCGCACGGTGACGGTTTCCCACCACCGGCTGGACGAGCACTTCACACAGGTCGACGAGACGGTGGCCATGGCGGCGATGTACGCCGCCAACCACTTCTCCATCAAGGCGCTGATCGCCATCACCGAATCCGGGGGAACGGCCTCGTGGATGTCGCGGATTAGCTCGGGGCTGCCGATCTACGTCCTGACCCGCCACCCGGAGACCCGGGGGCGGGTGACCCTCTACCGCGGCGTCTATCCGCTGGAGTTCGATGCCGAGCAGGAGGACCTCAACGCCCTCAAGAGCCGGCTACTGGCGCGCCTCTCCCGTCAGGGACTGGTCAACCAGGGCGACTACGTCCTGGTCACCCACGGCGAGGAGCTCGGTGCCGCGGGCGGTACGAACACGTTGCGCATCGTCTGCGTGGACGATTATCTCTAGAGTGAATGCACAGATAGCGGAGGAGTCGAGACTATGGCGATGATCACCCTGCGACAGCTGCTCGATCATGCAGCCGAGCACGGCTACGGCATGCCGGCGTTCAACGCCAACAATATGGAGCAGCTCCACGCCATCATGGAGGCGGCCAAGGAGTGCGATAGCCCGGCTATCGTCCAGGCGTCCGCCGGGGCCCGCAAGTACGCCGGCGTCCCCTTCTATCGGCACCTGATGGAGGCCGCCGTGGAGTCCTATCCGGACGTCCCGCTGGTGGTCCACCTGGACCACGGTGCCAACCCCGGTGCCTGCATGCGCGCCATCCAGTCCGGGTTCACCTCGGTGATGATGGACGGCTCGCTGAAGGAAGATGGCAAGACCCCCGCCGACTATGACTACAACGCCGGAGTGACCCGCCGCGCTGCCGAGATGGCGCATGCCGGCGGTGTCTCGGTCGAGGGCGAGATCGGCGTGCTCGGCTCCCTCGAAACCGGTGAGGCCGGCAAGGAGGACGGCGTCGGGGCCGAGGGCAAGATGGACAAGGACAAACTGCTCACCGACCCGGAGGAGGCGGCGCAGTTCGTCCGCGATACCCATGTCGACGCCCTCGCCATCGCCTGCGGCACCAGCCACGGCGCCTACAAGTTCACCCGTCCGCCCACGGGCGACATCCTGGCCATCAGCCGGATCAAGGAGATCCACCAGCGCCTGCCGGACACCCACCTGGTCATGCACGGCAGCTCCCAGGTGCCGCAGGAGTGGCTGGAGCTGATCAACCAGTTCGGCGGTGAGATCCCCGAGACCTACGGCGTACCGGTCGAGGAGGTCCAAGAGGGCATCCGCAACGGGGTGCGCAAGGTCAACATCGATACCGACCTGCGCCTGGCCTCCACCGGCGCGGTGCGCAAGCACCTGGCCGAGAACCCGTCCAACTTCGACCCGCGCAAGTTCCTGAAGGCCTCCACCGAGGCTATGAAGGAGATCTGCAAGGCCCGCTACGAGGCCTTCGGCTCGGCGGGGATGGCGTCCAAGATCAAGCCGGTCCCCCTAGAGACCATGGTCGAGCGTTACGAGTCCGGCGAGCTCGCCCCCAAGGTGAGCTGAACCGGGAGCTGTCCCCAGAGCCTTGCCGGGGCGCCACGGCGCCCCGGCAAGCCAGCGGGGAGCAATACCATGCGCAGGATTAGCGGTATTTTCCTCAAGGGGCTGCTGGCGGTTCTGCCGGCGGTCGTCACCCTCTATCTTCTCTACTGGCTGATCATGACCGCCGAGCGGGCGCTCGGGAGCGTCGTGCAGCTGATCATCCCCGAGACCTGGTATCACCCCGGCCTGGGCGTGGCCCTGGCACTGGCCGGCATCTTCGCCATCGGCGTCCTCCTCAACTTCTACCTTCTGCGCCGCCTGTGGGAGTGGTTCGAGCAGATCCTCCTGCAGCTGCCGGTGGTCAAGACCATCTACGGGGCGGTGCAGGACCTGACCGGGTTTGTCTCCCGGGCCGAGGAGCTGGGCGACCAGGTGGTCACGGTGCCGCTGCCCGGTAGCGATTACCGGGTGCTCGGCGTGGTGACGCGCAGGCAGTGGGCGGGGGTGGCCGAAGGGCTCGGTGACGAGCACACCATCGCCGTCTACACCCCCATGAGTTACCAGGTGGGTGGCTACACGCTGCTGGTTCCGGCCTCGGTGGTCGAGCCCGTCGATATGAGTGTCGAGGACGCCATGCGCTTTGCGGTCACCGCGGGGATGTCGACGCGCAAGAGCGCCTCGCTCGACGAGCTGCTCGAGGAACCGCCCGAGGGAGCGGAGAGGCAGCCGTGACCTAGCGACGACAAGAACAACAAAGCTCGCCCGTCTGCGGGGATCCCCCGGGGGCCCACAAGGCCGCCGGGTGCGGGACGGCCACCCGCCGTGTCGCGCCCCGTGGGTCCCGGCGACTCTTAACCAGGAGGTGGACCATGAAATCGATACCCGAGTTGCGCGACGATCCGGATCCGGAGGAGATCCAGGAGTGGCTCGACGCCCTGGATGCGGTGATCGAGCACGAGGGGCCCGAGCGGGCGCAGCAGATCCTCGAGCACCTGGTCAGCAAGGGCCGGCGCCGGCTCGGCCATCTGCCCTTCAAGGCCACCACCGGCTACATCAACACCATCCCCCGGCACCTCGAGGTGCGCCCGCCGGAGTACACCGATCACCACCTGGAGTGGCGTATCCGGGCGCTGGTGCGCTGGAACGCCATCGCCATGGTGGTTGCCGCCAACCGTGAGCACGACGGCATCGGCGGGCACATCGCCAGCTACGCCTCGGCCTGCACCCTCTACGAGGTCGGCTTCAACCACTTCTGGCGGGCGCCCAACGAGGAGCAGGACGGCGATCTGGTCTTCCTCCAGGGGCACTCCGCGCCGGGGATCTACGCCCGCGCCTTCCTCGAGGGGCGGCTCAGCGCCGAGCAGCTGGCCGGTTTTCGTCAGGACGTCGACGGCGACGGCATCAGCTCCTATCCCCACCCTTGGCTGATGCCCAACTTCTGGCAGTTCCCCACCGTCTCCATGGGCCTCGGCCCGATCCAGGCGGTGCAGCAGGCGCGCATGATGAAGTACCTGCACCACCGCGGGATCGAGGACACCGCAGACCGCAAGGTCTGGTGCTTCATGGGCGACGGCGAGATGGACGAGCCGGAGTCGATGGGCTCGATCGGCCTGGCCGCCCGCGAGCAGCTCGACAACCTGATCTTCGTGGTCAACTGCAACCTGCAGCGCCTCGACGGTCCGGTGCGCGGCAACGGCAAGATCATCCAGGAGCTCGAGGGCGAGTTCCGCGGCGCCGGCTGGAACGTGATCAAGGTGATCTGGGGCTCGCGCTGGGATCCGCTGCTCGAGCTTGACCACGAGGGGCTGCTGCAGCAGCGCATGGAGGAGGCCGTCGACGGCGAGTACCAGGCCTTCAAGGCGCGCGGCGGTGATTACACCCGCAAGCACTTCTTCGCCAAGTACCCGGAGCTGGAGAAGATGGTCGCCGGCATGTCCGACTACGACATCTACCGGCTCAACCGCGGTGGCCACGACCCGCACAAGGTCTACGCGGCCTACCACGCCGCGGTGAACCATACCGGGCAGCCGACCGTGATCCTGGCCAAGACCGTCAAGGGCTACGGCATGGGCGAGGCCGGCGAGGGGCAGAACATCACCCACCAGCAGAAGAAGATGGGTGAGAACGCCCTGCGCCGGTTCCGCGACCACTACGAGATCCCCATCCCCGACGAGCAGCTCAAGGAGACGCCCTTCTACAAGCCCGATGACGACGCCCCGGAGATGCGCTACCTCCACGAGCGTAGGCAGGCCCTGGGCGGCTACATGCCGGTGCGCTACGAGCGGGCGCCGGCGCTCGAGGTCCCGCAGCTCTCCGCCTTCGACGCGCTGCTCAAGGACAGCGGCGAGCGGGAGCTGTCCACCACCATGGCCTTCGTGCGCGCGCTGACGGTGCTCACCCGCGACAAGCAGATCGGCCAGCGGGTGGTGCCCATCATCCCCGACGAGGCGCGCACCTTCGGGATGGAGGGGCTGTTCCGTCAGCTCGGCATCTACTCCAACGTGGGGCAGCTCTACGAGCCCGAGGACGCCGATCAGCTGATGTCCTACCGCGAGGCGCAGACCGGGCAGATCCTCGAGGAGGGGCTGGATGAGGCCGGTGCCATGTCCTCGTGGATGGCGGCGGCCACGGCCTACGCCAACCACGGCGTCAACATGATCCCCTTCTACATCTTCTACTCCATGTTCGGCTTCCAGCGGGTGGGGGACCTGTGCTGGGCCGCCGGGGATATCCAGGCCCGGGGCTTCCTGATTGGTGGCACCGCCGGCCGGACCACCCTCAACGGCGAGGGGCTGCAGCACCAGGACGGCCACAGCCACGTCCTCGCCTCGACCATCCCCAACTGCGTCTCCTACGACCCGGCCTTCGACTACGAGCTGGCGGTGATCGTCCAGGACGGGCTGCGCCGGATGTACGCCGAGCAGGAGAACTGCTTCTACTACCTGACCGTCTACAACGAAAACCACACCCATCCGGCGATGCCCGAGGGGGCCGAGGAGGGCATCCGCCGCGGCATGTACCTCTTCCGCGCCGGCCCCAAGAAGAAGGGGCCGCGGGTGCAGCTGATGGGCTCGGGGAGCATCTTCCGCGAGGTGATCGCCGCCGCGGAGCTGCTCGCTGGCGATTTCGGCGTCCATGCCGATATCTGGAGCTGCCCCTCGTTCACCGAGCTGGCCCGCGACGGCATGGCCTGCGCCCGGGGCAACCGCCTCCACCCGGAGTCCGAGCGTCGGCAGTCGTACCTGCAGGCGTGCCTGGAGGGCTACAGTGGCCCGGCCATTGCCGCCACCGACTACATGCGCGCCTACCCGGATCAGATCCGTCCCTACATCGGACGCAAGTTCTGGTCCCTGGGTACCGACGGCTTCGGCCGCTCGGATACCCGCGAGAAGCTGCGGCGCTTCTTCGAGGTGGATCGCTACCACATCGCCGCGGCAGCCCTCTACGCCCTGGCCGATGAGGGCGAGATCGAGGCCGGGAAGGTCAGCGAGGCCATCGGCAAGTACCAGCTGGCGGCGGATGCCCCGAACCCGTGGGAGGTGTGACCGTGGCGGAACAGGAGCTCAAGGTACCGGATATCGGCGGCTTCGAGGCCGTGGAGGTGATCGAGGTCCTGGTCGCGCCCGGGGACCGGATCGAGCCGGAGCAGTCGCTGATTACCCTCGAGTCCGACAAGGCGAGCATGGAGGTGCCGGCGGAGGTCGGGGGCGAGATCCGGGCGGTGCACATCGCCGTCGGTGATATGGTCTCCGAGGGGAGTGTGATCGCCACCGTCGACACGGCCGCCGCCGATGCCGCATCCGGGCCGGCTGAGCCGGCGGCACCGGCCGAGGCCCCGGCTGCTGAGGGCGCCCCGGCCGAGGAAACGGCCGGATCGTCCGGAAGCGAGAAGCCGGCCGGCGGATCGGCGCCGGTGGCCCCTGCGCCCGCCCCGGCGGGCAGCGGCACAGGGCCCGCCGCGTCCAGCGGCGGGCAGCCGCCGATCGATCGCGACGGCCACCGCGCCGCCCACGCCAGCCCTTCGGTTCGTCGCTACGCCCGCGAGCTCGGCGTCGACCTCGGGCGCGTCAGCGGCAGCGGACGCAAGGGGCGTATTCGGCGCGAGGACGTGGAGGCCTACGTCAAGCGCGTGATGCAGGGCCAGGAGGTCCCGCCAACGGGTGCCGCCGCCGGCGCCCCGGCCGCCGAAGGGGTCGGGATCCCGCCGATCCCCGAGCAGGACTTCAGTCGTTTCGGCGAGGTGGAGCGGGTGGCGCTGACCCGCATCCAGCGGCTCTCGGGGCCGCACCTGCACCGCAGCTGGCTGAATGTCCCCCACGTCACACAGTTCGATGAAGCCGACATCACCGAGATGGAGGCCTTCCGCCAGTCGTTGAAGAAGGAGGCCGAGGCCCGGGGCGTGAAGCTCACCCCGCTGGCCTTCCTGGTCAAGGCGGCCACCGCGGCCCTCGCCGAGTACCCGCGTTTCAACGCCAGCCTCTCGGCGGACGGGCAGGAGCTGATCATCAAGCACTACTGCCATATCGGCGTGGCCGTCGACACCCCCGAGGGGCTGGTGGTCCCGGTCCTGCGCGACGCCGATCAGAAAGGTGTGCTGCAGATCGCCGAGGACCTCGGCGCCCTCTCGGCCAAGGCCCGCGACGGCAAGCTCTCTCCGGCGGACATGCAGGGAGGCTGTTTCTCCATCTCGAGCCTCGGTGGCATCGGTGGTACGGCGTTCACGCCCATCGTCAACGCCCCGGAGGTGGCGATCCTCGGCGTCTCCAAGTCGGAGACCCGGCCGGTGTGGGATGGGCAGGCCTTCCAACCGCGGCTGATGCTCCCGTTGTCGCTCTCCTACGACCACCGCGTCATTGACGGCGCCATGGCCGCCCGGTTCACCACCTACCTGAGCCAGGTCCTCGGCGACCTGCGCCGGCTGGTGCTGTAAGGGGCGCCCAGCGGGCGGGGGCGGCCGCCGGCCGCCCCCGCGCAAACCAGCGCCGGCGTGCTGCGCCGGCGGACTCGGCAAGGATTGGAGCACGGCATGGCTGAGCAACAGGTCAAGGTACCGGATATCGGCGGCTTCGAGGCCGTGGAGGTCATCGAGGTGCTGGTCGGACCGGGGGATCGGGCCGCGTCCGAGCAATCACTGATCACCCTGGAATCCGACAAGGCGAGCATGGAGGTGCCCGCATCCGCGGCCGGGGTGGTGCGTGAGGTGCACGTGGCGGTGGGCGATACGGTCTCCGAGGGGTCTCCGATCCTGACCCTCCAGGCGGAAGAGGCCGCCGGCGGTGATCCGGCTGCCGGCGAGGGCGCGGCCGGTGGGGCCGCCACCGGGGCACCCGCCGAGCAGACCCCGGCGGACGAAGGGGTGGCCGCGGCCGCCACCGATGCCCCGCAGGAGGCGGACTGCGACCTGGTCGTCCTCGGCGCGGGGCCGGGGGGGTACAGTGCCGCCTTCCGGGCCGCCGACCTGGGGCTGAAGGTGATGCTGGTGGATCGGTACCCGGTCCTCGGCGGCGTCTGCCTGAACGTCGGCTGCATCCCCTCCAAGGCGCTGCTCCACGCCGCCAAGGTGGTGGACGAGGCGGATCAGTTCGCCGCCCACGGGATCGCCTTCGGTAAGCCGAAGATCGATCTGGAGCGGCTCAACGACTGGAAGCGCGGCATCATCAAGCAGCTGACCCAGGGGCTGGCCGGCATCGCCAAACAGCGCAAGGTTGAGGTGGTCACCGGCGAGGCGACCTTCGCCGATGCCCACCACCTGCGGGTGGCCGGTGAGGAGGGAACGCGGACCATCAGTTTCCGGCACTGCATCATCGCCGCCGGGTCGCGGCCGGCGATCCCGCCGTCGCTGGCCGTGGACGACCCGCGGGTGATGGACTCCACCGGTGCCCTCAAGCTCGAGGAGATCCCCGAGCGATTGCTGGTGGTTGGCGGCGGGATCATCGGCCTGGAGATGGCCTCGGTCTACTCCGGGCTGGGCAGCAAGGTGACGGTGGTCGAACTCTCCGACCGGCTCATGCCCGGGGCCGACCCGGATCTGGTCAAGGTCCTGCGCAAGCGCCTGGCCAAGCGCTGCGAGGCGATCCACCTCAACACGGAGGTGACCGGCGTCAAGGCGAACAAGAAGTCGCTGACGGTCACCTTGAGCGGTGCGGATGCCCCGGAGAGTGACCGCTTCGATCGCGTCTTGGTGGCGGTGGGCCGCCGTCCGAACAGCGACGGTATCGGCCTTGAGGCCGCCGGGCTGACGCCGGGCGATGACGGCTGCCTGAGCGTGGACGAGCACATGCGCACCGCAGTGCCGCACATCCACGCCATCGGCGATATCGTCGGCCAGCCCATGCTGGCCCACAAGGCGGTGCACGAGGGCAAGATCGCCGCCGAGGTGATCGCTGGGGAGAAGAGCGCCTGGGACGCCCGGGCCATCCCCTCGGTGGCCTACACCGATCCGGAGGTCGCCTGGGTGGGGGTGACCGAGGAGCAGGCGAAGGCCGAGGCGATCGCCTACGAGAAGGGGGCCTTCCCGTGGGCGGCCAACGGTCGCGCGCTGTCGCTCGATGCCAGCGATGGCGTCTCCAAGATCCTCTTCGATGCGGACACTGGGCGGGTGATCGGCGGCGGCATCGTGGGCCCCGGTGCCGGCGATCTGATCGGCGAGATCGGCCTGGCCCTGGAGATGGGGGCGGATGCCCACGACATCGGTCTGACGGTCCATCCCCACCCGACCCTCTCCGAGACGGTGGCCATGGCGGCGGAGATGGCCAGCGGCAGCATCACCGATCTGCTGCCGCCGAAGAAACGCAGGTAGCCACCGCTCGTCGCCGCGGATGGCGGGGATGGCCCCTGCCGGGTGCGGCGTCGAACGAGCGCGCCCCTGCGGGGTCCCCTGCGCTGCTCACCGGCGCGGGGCCGCTCGCTTAAATCGCGGCGCTGAAGCGCCGCTCGGACAAAACCTCGCTGACCAGCGCGAACCGGCAAAGGTTCGCGCTGGTCCCCCGCGACGGCTGCGCTGCTCGGCGCGCTCAATGACGCCGCACCCGGCAGGGGCCATCCCCGCAATCCGCGCGGCTCGGCGCCATTCAGGCGTAGCGGCAGGCTTCGCTCAGGCCGGCGATCGGTTAGAATGCATCGGTTAGTCGGTGAGCGACGGAGGAACCCATGGAACTGCTCTGCCCGGCCGGTAACCTGACCGCCCTGCGCGCCGCCGTGGACAACGGGGCCGACACGGTCTACATCGGCTTCCGGGATGCGACCAACGCACGCCACTTCCCGGGGCTCAACTTTACCCCGGAGCAGGCCGCACGGGGCGTCGAGCACGCCCATCAGCGGGGCGTGCGCGTCCTCGTCGCCGTCAACTCCTACGTCCAGGCCGGTGGATGGGCGCAATGGCAGCGCTCCATCGACGAAGCCGCCCGCATCGGCGCCGACGCCGTCATCGTTGCCGATCTGGGCCTGCTCGAGTACACCGCTGAACAGTGGCCGGATCTGGGCCTGCACCTCTCCGTCCAGGCCTCGGCGACCACCCCCGAGGCCCTCGACTTCTACAAGCGCTGCTACGGGGTCAGCCGCGCCGTGCTGCCGCGCGTGCTTTCCATCCAGCAGGTCGAGGCCCTGGCCGGTGATACCGACGTCGAGCTCGAGGTCTTCGGCTTCGGCTCGCTGTGCGTCATGGCCGAAGGGCGCTGCCTGCTCTCCTCTTACGCCACCGGCGAATCGCCCAATACCGTGGGGGCGTGCTCGCCGGCGTGGGCCGTGCAGTGGCAGGAGACCCCCCAGGGCCGCGAGGCGCGGCTCGGTGGGCTGCTCATCGACCGCTTCGCGCCCGACGAGCCGGCGGGCTATCCGACCATCTGCAAGGGGCGCTACGACGTCGAGGGGGCCTTGGAGCACGCCTTCGAGTCGCCCACCAGCCTGGAGACCGCCGAGCTGTTGCCGCGGCTCAAGCGCGCCGGCATCCACGCGGTCAAGATCGAGGGACGCCAGCGCAGCCCGGCCTACGTGGGTAAGGTGACCCGCATCTGGCGACAGCTCATCGACCGCATCCCCGAAGCCGAGGGCGACTACACCCCGGACCCGGCGCAGGTGGCGGCCCTGCGCGAGTTCTCCGAGGGGGCCACCACCACCCTCGGCCCCTACGAGCGCAACTGGCAGTGACCGGCGAGAGGGCAAGCCGATGAAGATCGCGATCGGGCCGATTCTCTACCACTGGCCGGCGGCCGATATCCGCCGGTTCTACGACGGGTTGCGCGGGCGGGTCGATACCTTCTACCTGGGTGAGACAGTCTGCGGCCGCCGCCGCGAGCTGCGTCCCGAGGAGTGGATCGGTCTCGGCCGCGAGCTGGCCGAGGAGGGCCACGAGGTGGTGCTCTCCACCCTGAGCCTCGTCGAGGCGCGCTCCGAGGCGTCGGTGGTACGTCGGCTGTGCGATAACGGCGAGCTGCGGGTCGAAGCCAACGACTTCACCGCGGTCAGCGAACTGGAGCGCCGCGGCCTCCCCTTTGTCGCCGGGCCGACCCTCAACCTCTACAGCGGTCGCGCCCTGCGTGCCATGCAGCGCGCCGGCGCGGTGCGCTGGGTGCCGCCCATGGAGTTGCCCGGTGACTCCCTGCGCGGGGTGCTCGGCGAACTCACCGAACTCGGCGGCGAAGCCATGGAGACCGAGGTCTTCGCCTACGGCCGCCAGCCGCTGGCCTTCTCGGCCCGGTGTTTCTCGGCCCGGCACTACGACCGCCCCAAGGACGACTGCGGCTTTGTCTGCGGTCACCACCCCGAGGGGTTGCCGGTGACCACCCGGGCCGGGGAGCCGTTTCTGGTCATCAACGGTATCCAGACCCAGTCCTGGGGCTGCGCCAATCTGCTCCCGGCCATCCCGGACATGCAGCAGATGGGCGTGAGCGCGGTGCGCCTTTCACCACGCCCCGGTGCCATGGACCAGGTGGTGGCCGCTTTCCGGTCCGCGATCGCCGGCGAGCCGGCGACGCTGCACGAGCCGGAGCCGGGGCAGCAGTGCGACGGCTACTGGTGGGGCGAGGCCGGACACACCCGCAAGGCCCCCGAGCCGGGGATGGCGGAGGCAGACCGATGAAGAGACCGCAGCTCGATCAGGCCCTGCCGCTGCTACTGGCACCGCTACGCTTCGTGCCCGGGCCGGTCAATGCCGCCGTGGTGCCGGCAGTTCTGCAGCAGGTGCTGGCGGACGCGCTGGCCGACGGCGAGCTGGAGATCCTCGTCGACCGGACGCTGGCGTTGGAGGTCACCGACGCCCGGCTGGCCTACGGCTTCACCCTCCGCGATGGACGACTGGCCACGGCCGAGCCCGCTGGGGCGGATGTCACCATCCGTGGAGATGCCGCCGCGTTCCTGGCGCTGGCCGGCGGCGCTGCCGACCCGGACATGCTCTTCTTCCGCCGGCGGCTTAGCGTCGAGGGCGATGTTGCCCTGGGCCTGTCGGTGAAGAACCTGCTGGAGAGCTACGAGCCCCGCCACCGGTTGCCCGGGCCCCTGTGCCGCGCCCTCGAGGCGGCCGCTGCCCAGGTCAAGGTGTAGCGGCCGCCTCCCTGGCCGCGGTGCCCCCCGAGCCACTACAGTGGAGTGGCGCGCCACGCGGGGTGGGGGGGCTGGCGGACAGAGGGGCAGGTGATGAGCGGTGCTGGTGAGCGGGGTTGCGGCGGCAGCGACGATCCGCGTCGACGCCTGGGCGAGCGGATCGGCAGGCGCTGGCCCCGACAACAGGCGGACGATCTGGCGCGTTTCGTGACGCGCTATTACGCCCGGGTCGCGGCCGAGGATCTCGAGGATCGGGATCCCGAGGACCTCCTCGGCGCCGCCGTCGCCCACTGGCGCCTGGCCGGGCGCCGGCCGCCAGGCCAGGCGGCGATTCGCGTCTACAACCCGGACCCGGAGCAGCACGGCTGGGAGAGCCGTCACACCGTCGTCGACCTGGTCGTCGACGACCGTGCCTTCCTGATCGATTCGGTGACCATGGCCCTGCAGCAGCAGGGGCTCGCCATCCACCGTTTGTTCCACCCGGTGCTCGCCGTGCGCCGCCAGGAAGGGGGCGAGGGCGTCGCGGCGGTGGACGACGCGGATGCCCCCCTGACCGCGTTCATGCACTTCGAGGTGGATCGGCGCACCGCCCCCGAGGAGCTTGATGCCCTGCATCGGCGACTGCAGGCCGTCCTCGACGACGTCGCCACCGTTGTCGACGACTGGCGCGCGATGCGCAGCCAGCTCCTGGCTGCCGCCGACGAGCTCCAGGAGTGTCCGCCACCCGGGCTCGCCGCCGCAGACCGGGCCGAGGTGGACGCCTTTCTGCGTTGGGCGGCCGAGCACCATTTCACCTTCATCGGCTACCGGGCCTACCGCCTCGAGCAGGCCGACGACGGCCTCTGCCTGGTGCCGGAGCCGGACCGGGCCTGCGGCATCCTGCGTCACGCGCCGGCGACCCCCTCGCTGCGCTTTGCCGCTCTGGCCCCGGAGGTGCAGGAGCGCGCACTGGAGCCCGAGCCGCTGATCCTGACCCAGACCAACGCCCGCTCGCCGGTGCACCGTCCCGGCCCCATGGACTACCTCGGGGTCAAACGTTTCGATGCGCAGGGGCGGGTGGTGGGCGAGCACCGTTTCCTGGGTCTCTACACCTCGGCGGCCTACTACCGCAGCGCTCAGGAGATTCCGCTGCTGCGCCGCAAGGTGGCCACGGTCCTTCAGCGCGCCGGTTACCCGGCCGAGAGTCACGCCGGTAAGGCGCTGCTCAACATCCTTGAGACCTACCCGCGGGACGAGCTCTTCCAGATCGAGGTTGACGAACTCGAGCGCATCGCTCGCGCCGTGCTCCACCTGCGCGAGCGCCCGCGGGTGCGCCTGCTGGTGCGCTACGATCCCTGGCAGCGCTTCGCCTCCTGCCTGGTCTACGTCCCGCGGGAGCGCTACGACACGGCCAATCGGCGGCGCATCCAGGCCCGCCTCGAGCAGGCCCTGGGGGCGCCCGAGAGCGATTTCAGCGTCCAGATCGGCGAGTCGCTCCTGGCGCGCATCCGCTTCATCCTGCCCCTGCCCGGGCGCGGCGTGCCCGATGTCGACCTGTGCGCTCTCGAGGGGCGTCTGGCCGAGGCCGTGCGCTCGTGGGCCGACAGCCTGCAGGAGGCTCTGCACGAGCGGCTCGGCGAGGAACAGGGCAGTCGCCTGGCGCAGTGCTACGCCGACGCCTTCCCGGTGGCCTACCAGGAGGGGGTGCCCGCCCGGGTGGCGGCCCAGGACGTAGAGCGGATCGAGCGCGTGAACCGCGGCGCGGGCCCGCAGATGGTCCTCTACCGGCCCGTGGAGGCCGGTGCTGGGGCGCTGCGCTTCAAACTCTTCCACGGGGCACGCCCGGCCAGCCTTTCCGACGCGCTGCCGGTGTTCGAGGACATGGGCCTGCGGGTGGTGGACGAGCAACCCTTCGAGGTCGCCGCCACCGGTGCTCCGGTCTGCTGGATTCACGATTTCGGTCTGTGCTGGCAGGGGGTGGGGGGGTGCGACCCCCAGGCGGTGGGCGAGCGTTTCCGCGACGCCTTCGGCGCCGTCTGGTCACAGGCGGCCGAGAGCGACGGCTTCAATCGCCTGGTCCTGGCCGCTGGCCTGGACTGGCGCGAGGTGGCTGTGCTGCGTGCCTATGCCCGCTATCTGCGTCAGATCGGGAGCACCTTCTCCCAGGCCTACATGGCCGAGACCCTGGCGGCGCATCCGCGCATCGCCGCGCTGCTGGTGGCCCTTTTCCACGCCCGCTTCGACCCCGGACGCGCCGACGCCGAGCGGGTCGCCGGCGAGGCGGCGGCCATCCGCGAGGCGCTGCAGGGGGTGGCCAGCCTGGATCAGGATCGGATCCTGCGCCAGCTGCTGGCGGCGCTGGAGGCCACCGCCCGCACCAACCACTACACCGCCGCGACAGGGGCACCGCTGGCCCTCAAGCTGCATCCGGCCAGTATCCCCGACCTGCCGCGGCCGGTGCCGTGGGCGGAGATCTTCGTCTATGCCCCGGCCTTCGAGGGGGTTCACCTGCGCGGCGGCGAGGTGGCCCGCGGCGGGCTGCGCTGGTCGACGCGGCGCGAGGATTTCCGCAGTGAGGTGCTCGGGCTGATGAAAGCGCAGATGGTCAAAAACGCCGCTATCGTGCCGGTCGGGGCCAAGGGCGGTTTCGTGGTCAAGGATTTGCCCGGCGCCGGGGCGGCGCAGCGTGAAGCGGTCCGCGACGCCTACCGGTCCTACATCGAGGCGCTGCTCCAGGTTACCGACAACCTCCGCGATGGCCGGGTGGTGCCGCCGGAAGGGGTGCTCCGCCACGACGGTGACGACCCCTATCTAGTGGTCGCGGCGGACAAGGGTACGGCTAGCTTCTCGGATCTGGCCAACAGCGTTTCGGCGGCCCACGGCTTCTGGTTGGACGATGCCTTCGCCTCGGGTGGCTCGGCTGGTTACGACCACAAGGCGATGGGCATCACCGCGCGCGGTGCCTGGGAGTCGGTGCGGCGGCACTTCCGCGAGCTTGGTCGCGATGTCCAGCGCGAGCCTCTGACAGTAGTCGGCATCGGCGACATGTCCGGCGATGTCTTCGGCAACGGCATGCTCTGCTCCGAGCAGATCCGCCTGGTGGCCGCCTTCGACCACCGGCACGTCTTCATCGACCCGCAGCCGGACGCGGCGCTTGCCTACGCTGAGCGTCAGCGGCTGTTCGCTCTGGAGGGTTCTAGCTGGGCGGACTACGATCCGGCGCGGATCTCCGCCGGCGGCGGCGTCTATCCGCGCAGTGCCAAGTCCGTCTCGCTCTCCTCCGAGGCGTGCCGGGCGCTCGGCATTGAGACCGCTGAGCTGACCCCGGACCAGCTCATCCAGGCTGTGCTGCGCGCCCCGGTGGATCTGCTCTGGAACGGCGGCATCGGTACCTACGTCAAGGCCCGGGAGCAGAGCCACACCGAGGTCGGCGACAAGGCCACCGACGGAGTGCGAATCGACGCGCGTCAGCTGCGCTGCCGCGTGGTGGGCGAGGGCGGCAACCTGGGCTTCACCCAGGCGGCGCGGGTGGAGTACGCCGCCGCCGGCGGCCGGATCAACACCGACGCCATCGACAACGTCGGCGGTGTGGCCTGCTCCGACCACGAGGTCAATATCAAAATCCTGCTTAACGAAGCCCGCGACGACGGCGAACTCACCGGCCGTCACCGTGATGCGCTTCTGGCGGAAATGACCGAGGAGGTGGCGGAACGGGTCCTCGAGACCTGCCGCGCCCAGGCCGGCGCCCTGAGCCTGGCCGAAGCCGAGGCCACGGCGCGGCTCGATGAGCACGCCGAGCTGATGCGCCGGCTCGAGCGTGACGGCGTTCTCGATCGGACCCTCGAGGGGCTGCCCGACGATGAGGCACTGGCCGAGCGGGCCGCGCGGGAGTTGGGGCTGCTGCGGCCCGAACTGGCGGTACTACTGGCCTACGCCAAGATCGTCGTCCAGCGCGAACTGCGCGCCTCGGCGCTGCCCGGTGAGGCGTTCATGGAGCCGTTGCTGTTCGACTACTTCCCGCCGGCGCTCGGCGAGCGTTACGCCGAGCGCGTCCGCGGCCACCGTCTGCGCCGGGAACTGGTGGCCACCGCCGCCGCCAACCGGGTGGTCAACCGCATGGGCGAGACCTTCTGCGCGCGGCTGGCCGCGCGCTCGGGCTGCGAGGTGGCGGAGGTGGTGCGGGCGTGGTTCGTGGCCGAGGCGATGTTCGCGCTCGACGCCGCCTGGGAGGGTGTCGAGGCGCGGGCGAGCGAGGTGGACCACGGCGTGGTCACCGGCCTGCTCCAGGGGGTGCGAGAACTCCACGAGCACGCGACGCTGTGGCTGCTGCGCAACCTCGGTGCCGGGCTCGGGGACGCCGAGGGCGGCGCCGCGGCTGCGGTATCTCGCGTGCGGCCGAGCCTGCAGCGGCTCAACGAGCACCTCAGCGATCTGCTGCCCGCCGCTCGGGCGGAGGCTCTGGCGGCCGAGGGAAAGCGGCTCGAGCAGGCCGGCCTGCCGCCGGGGCTGGCGCGGCGGATGGCGACCCTGCCCGAGCTCTACCCGGCGCTGGACTGGGTGAAGGTGGCAGAATCCACCGGGGCCGACATCCTGGCCATCGCAGCCAGCCACTTCCGTCTGGTCGAGGGCCTCGGCCTGGCGGGTCTGCGTCGGCGGTTGGAGCGGCTCGAGGCCCATGACGGTTGGCAGGTGCGCTTCCGCGAGGGGCTGGTGGCGGATTACGATCTCCAGTTGCGCGGCCTGACGGCGCAGCTGGTGGCGACCCGCGGCGCCGATCCGGCGGCCGTCGACGGTTTCCTGGGCGAGCGGCGCGTGGCGTTGGAGCGCCTGCAGACCGTGCTGGCCGAGGTGCAGCAGAGCGCGGCGCCGGGCGGCGCCGTCCTGGCCGTGGCCGTCCAGGAGCTCAAGGCGCTGGTCCAGGTGGGCGATGCCCGCCGTCTCCCCGAGTCCTGAATCATACGAGGTCCTATGCGCGAACCGGTGCAACTCTCCCTGACCACCCGCGGTGCGGGGGCGCCGCTGCTCCTGCTCCACGGCCTCTACGGCAGTGGCGGCAACCTCAACCGCTTCACCCGCCGCTTCGCCGCTGACTACCGGGTGTTGACCCCGGATCTGCGCAACCACGGCCGGTCACCGCATCGGCCGGGCATGGACTACCCGGCACTGGCCACCGATGTGGAGGCGCTGCTCGATCGCGAGGGTGTTGAGCGGGTGGCCGTGCTGGGCCACTCCATGGGCGGCAAGGTGGCCATGACCCTCGCCCTGACCCGGCCTCGGCGGGTGGCGGCGGTGGTCGCCGCAGACATCGCTCCGGTGGCCTACCGGCACGAGCACGCCACCGTGATCGCCGCCCTGCAACGGGTCGATGTGGCCGGGGCCGCCAGTCGGCGCGAGGTGGATGCCGCCCTGGCGGCCGAGATCACGTCGCCGGCGGTCCGCCAGTTCCTGCTGACCAACCTGGTCCCTGCCGCCGGGGGTGGTTACCAGTGGCGTATCCCGTTGCAGCTCCTCGCCGAGGCGGTGCCGGATATACAGGGTTTTCCGGATCTGGCGGGTACTTATGACGGCCCGGCACTGTTCCTCTATGGAACGGCCTCTGACTACTTCGACCCGGTCCGGCACCGGGATGCCGCGGCCGGGTATTTTCCGGCGGCCGAGTTCGAGGCCCTGGAGGGCGCTGGTCACTGGCTGCACGCCGAGCAGCCCGAGGCCTTCGCGGCTGCCGTGGAGCGTTTCCTGGCGCGGACCTACCCGGCCCGGTAGGCCCGGCCACCCTGGAAGCAAGCATCAAGCTCACCCTATACTGGGCTGATTCAACACCCCAAGGGAATTTATATGTCCGACGACTTCAAAGAAGCCGCCCTCGAATACCACCGACAGCCAACCCCTGGCAAGATCGAGGTCATCCCCAGCAAACCGCTGGCTAACCAGCGTGACCTCGCCCTGGCCTACTCGCCCGGCGTGGCCTCGGCCTGCGAAGCCATTGTCAACGATCCCCGCGAGGCGGCCGCCATGACCACCCGGGGCAACCTGGTGGCGGTGATCACCAACGGCTCCGCCGTCCTCGGACTGGGCAACATCGGTCCGCTGGCGTCGAAGCCGGTGATGGAGGGCAAGGGCGTCCTGTTCAAGAAGTTCGCCGGCATCGATGTCTTCGATATCGAGGTCGACGAGCCGGACGCCGAGCGCTTCGTCGACATCGTCTCCGCCCTGGAGCCGACCTTCGGGGGCATCAACCTGGAGGACATCAAGGCGCCGGAGTGCTTCGAGATCGAGGAGGCCCTCAAGCGCCGGATGAACATCCCGGTCTTCCACGACGATCAACACGGCACCGCCATCATCACCGCCGCGGCCATCCGCAACGGCCTGCGCGTGGTGGGTAAGCGCCTGGAGGACGTCACCCTGGTCTGCTCCGGTGCCGGGGCGGCGGCTATCGCCTGCCTCGACCTGCTGGTGGCCATGGGCCTGCCCAGGGAGCAGATCACCGTCACCGATCGAAAGGGCGTGGTCTATAAGGGGCGCAAGGAGTACATGGATCCGCGCAAGGAGGGCTACGCCCGGGAGACGGCCGCGCGGAGCCTGCGTGAAGTGATCGAGGGTGCGGATATCTTCCTGGGCCTGTCGGCACCGGGGGTGCTCAACGCCGAGATGGTCAATCTGATGGCCGATCGGCCGATCATCATGGCGCTGGCCAATCCGGTCCCCGAGATCCTCCCCGAGGAGGCGCGGGAGGCCCGTCCCGATGCGGTGCTCGCCACCGGCCGCTCGGATTATCCGAACCAGGTGAACAACGTCCTGTGCTTCCCATTCATCTTCCGTGGGGCGCTGGACGTGGGCGCCAGCGCCATCAACGAGGCGATGAAGATCGCCGCGGTGGAGGCCATCGCCGACCTGGCCACCGAGGAGTCCTCCGAGGAAGTGGTGGCGGCCTACGGGGGGCGGCCCTGGAGCTTCGGGGCCGACTACCTGATCCCCAAGCCGTTCGACCCCCGGTTGATCAGCCGCGTGGCGCCGGCAGTGGCCCACGCCGCCATGGAGAGCGGGGTTGCCTGCCGGCCGATCAACGACTTCGAGGCCTATCGGCTGCAGCTGCAGCAGTACGTGTTCCAGTCGGGCCTGGTGATGAAGCCGATCTTCGAGCGCGCCCGCGAGCAGCCCAAGCGGGTGGTTTACACCGACGGCGAGGAGGAGCGCATCCTGCGCGCCGTGCAGCTGGTCGTGGACGAGAATCTGGCGCGGCCCATCGTGGTCGGGCGGCGGCGAGTGGTCGAGAAGCGGCTGCGTCAGCTCGGCCTGCGCGTGCAGATCGACGAGGACTTCGAGCTGGTCGACCCGGAGGGCGACCCGCGCTACCGCGACTACTGGCAGGCGTACTACCACCTGATGGCCCGCCGCGGTGTGACCCCGGCGCGGGCACGGACCGTGGTGCGCACGCGCAATACCGTCATCGGTGCGCTGATGGTCCACTTGGGCGATGCAGATGCCCTGGTCGGCGGTATCGAGGGGCGCTACCAGCGGCAGATGCAGCATATCCAGGACGTTATCGGTCGACGCCGTGGGGTGCGGAACCTGGCGGCCATGAACGTGCTGATCATGCCCAAGGGGACTTTCTTCCTGGCGGACACCTACGTCAACCAGGATCCCAACCCCCACGAGATTGCCGAGATGACCCTGCTGGCCGCCGATGAGGTGCGCCGTTTCGGAACCACGCCGAAGGTGGCCCTGCTCTCGCACTCGAACTTCGGGACCTCGTCGCAGCCATCGGCGGAAAAGATGCGCCACGCCCTGGAGCTGATCCAGGATCGGGACCCGGCCCTCGAGGTCGAGGGCGAGATGCACGGCGATGCGGCGATCTCCGAGGAGGTGCGGCGGCGCATCTTCCCCGATGCGCAGCTGGAGGGCGAAGCGAACCTGCTGATCATGCCCGGGCTGGACGCCGCCAACATCTCCTTCAATCTGCTCAAGGCGACCACCGACAGTGTCTCGGTGGGGCCGATCCTGCTCGGGACCGCCAAGCCGGCCCACCTGCTAACGCCGTCCTCGACGGTCCGGGCCATCGTCAACCTCACCGCCCTGTCGGTGGTCGAGGCGCAGATGACCGAGGCTGTGGACGCCGGGAAGCAGACGTAGCGCCGGGGCGGCGGCAGAAGGGGGTACGAAAAAGGCCCCGGGCCACTCTAAGTGGCCCGGGGCCTCTCGTTTGCCCGCCGGTCGCCCGCAGCGTGGGTGTCAGTCGTTGCGGGGTCGCCCCTCGGTGTCGTCGCCGGGGGCGTAGTCGGGGGGGGCGTCCGAGCGGCCCTCCTCGAGCTCCGGCGCCGCCGGGTGCTCCGGGGCGGGCCCCGGCAGACCAGGGAGGGCGTCGCTGCCGGCGCCGGAGAGGTCCATGGCCAGGCGATAGGTGGCCCGGGCCCCGTCGTAGTCCCCCAGATGCTCCTGCAGGGCACCGAGGGTGCGCAGGTACTCCGGCCGGGCCGTCTGGTCCACGGCGGCCTGCAGGTAGTCCCGGGCCCGGTCCCACTGCTCGGCCTGCAGGGCCAGGATGCCCGCGGCGTAGAGGGTCTTCGGATCGTCCCGGTGGGCTTGGATCCAGCCCTCGGCCTTCTCCAGCCGCGTCGCGTAGGTGGCGGTGTCGTCGGCCGGCAGGCGAGCGTAGCGCTCGAGCAGCTCGGGGTTCCACTCCTTCTGCAGCTGCTTCTGGATGAGCTCCTCGGCGCTCTGTACCTCCCCGAGGGTGATCAGCCCGTCCACGTAGGCGCAGAGCACCTCGGGATCCTTGCGCAGGCCCCGGCTCAGGTCCTGCCACGCCTCTTGCAGGGCCTGCTTGTCCTCGCCGGAGGCCCGCGCCAGGCGCTCTCGGGCCACCCAGCGGTTGAGATCGAGGAGTTCGTTCTTGGGCAGGATGCCTTGGCGGTCGATGCGCGGCAGCAGGGGCTCGAGCCGCTCCCAGTCGCCCAGGGCGCGACAGCAGCCGATCATCAGCTCCAGGGCCCGGCGATGCTTGGGCTCCTTATCGAGGACGGCCGACACGCTCGCCTGAGCCTCTTCCCACTGCCCCGATTCGGCCTGCAGCTGCGCCTGGAGCAGCCGGACCGCCAGGTTGGCGTCGGGCCCGCTCTTCTCGGCCGTGGTCAGGTAGCCGTCCCGCACCTCGCGGGCGCCCCGGCGCTGGGCGGCGATCGCCGCGGTCAGGTAGTTCACCAGGGGCGCCTCGCTGCGCCGGGCGCTGTGCACCAGCTGCTTTTCGGCGGTGTCGTAGTCACCCTCGGCAAAGCGCAGCAGCCCGGAGGTGAGTTCTGTGCGGGCCGACTCCTGCCGCCGCTGGCCCTGCCAGCTACGCAGCCGGCGCGGCATGCTCCACAGCCGCCCAAGGGCGGCCAGGGCCAGGTAGAGCAGGAGGACCAAGAGCCCCAGGACCACGGCGGAGAAGAGCAAGCTCATCTCCAGCCGCCAAGGCCCCACGGAGAGCATCACGTAGCCCTCCTGCTGGTTGAAGTACAGCGCCGTAAGTACGGCACCGGCCAGGATCAGTAGGTAGATGAACAGGCGGCGCATGTCAGAACGGCTTCACTGGTTCAAGGAGGGGTTCGATATCCGGCAGGTCGTGCCGGATCGGCTCGTCGGCCAAGTCCAGTAGGTCGTCTCTGGCCTCGGCGACGCGCTCGTCGTCGGTGTCGAAGCGGCGTTCCAGCCACCCGGCGGCCCGCTCCAGCCCGGCGCGATAGCTCTCTTGGTCGCCGCTGTGCAGTGCCAGCAGGACGCTCTCCAGCTGCAGACGCAGCCCCTCGCGCAGGAAGTACTGCTGCTCCGGGGTGAGGAGTTCTTCCAGCTCCTCCTCGTGTTGCACCCGGACCAGCTCACCGAGTCCCTCGCGCAGGCGGCTCCAGGCCCGACTCAGAGCGCCCCGCCAGCCCTCCTCGGCTTCGTCGAGCTCCGGCAGATCCGGGGCCACGCCCTCGCCCGGATCGCCGGTGAGGGCAAGGTCATTGATCTCGTCCATGCGCGCAGTGATGCGCTCGCGGATGCCGCCAATATCCGGGCCGGAGTAGTCGAGCAGGGCGTCGATGGCCTCGCGGATGGCTTGGCGCTCCGGGATGCTCTCGCCGCCGAGTTCGGCCAGGAGGCCGTCGGCGCCCCGCAGGGCGGCCAAGGCGGAATCCACGTCGTGGTGGTGGCGGACCCGGTGGATGGCAATCTGCGCCAGGTAGCCGGCCTCGGCCTTCAGCCAGCCTTCCTCTTCCTGCTCGCTGCGCGCCCCGAGGCGCTCCATGTCCTCGTCGAGCCCCTCCTGCGCCGCAGCAAGTTCCTCGACCCGCTCTTCAAGGCGGGACTCGATCTCGTCCATGCGCTCGGTCAGTCGCGCGTCCAGATCCCCCAGCGCGGCCTCGCCGACGCCCTCCGCATCGCCCAGCTCATCGAACCGGGCGGCCAGATCGTCCACGCGGGACTCCAGTGACGCCAGGCTATCGGCGGTATCGTCGCTAGCCTGCTTGGCTGCCTCGACGTCCGCGGCGAGGGCGTCGAAGTCCTCCAGGTACTCTTCCAGGCGGGCGGCGGCCTCGGCCTGCTCGCGTGCCTTCTCAAGGGTCTCGTCGAGCTCGGCATCGCGCTCCTCCTGGGCGGCGACGCGCTCGTCGAGCTCTTGCTGAGCGGCCTGCAGTTCCTCGTAGAGCTGATAACCGTAGACGCCCGCAGCAATGGTGCCGCCGCCGAGCAGAACGATGACGAACCACAGGGTGAAACGGCTGCGCGGTTCGGGGGTGGAACTCAGCCGACTGCCACCGCCTCCGTCGCTGCCGCCGCCACTTCCGGAGCCGGACTTGCCGCTGTCCTGCTCCTTACCCTTGTGGTCCTCCTTGCCTTCCTTGTCGTCGCCGCCGGAGGCTTGCTCCTGGCTCGATTGGGTGCTCGCGGCGGCGCTGCTGGAACGTTCCTGGCCGGTGGCGTCGCTGCTGCTGCCCGCCTCGCCCGGCTGTTCACCGGGCCGGGTATCGCTCTGGCCACCGCCGGCGCTCTCCTGGCTGCCGCTGCCGGTGGCAGCGCCGGGCTGGGGGGCGGGCTGCCCTGGGCGGGCATCGCCGCGACGCGGGCTATCACCGCTGCGCGATTCGGAGGAACTCTGCGCGCCGCGGTTCGGATCCTCCGGGCGATTCCGGTCCTCCGGACGGTTGGGGTTGCTCATCTTCGCCTACTCCTGATCTCTGCCACGGCCCTGGCGGCGCGTGCGGTGGCCGCCGTGAGCTCTTCTTCCGCCGCGGTTGCCGCGATCTCGACATGTCCGGCGTGGGGGCTCGCCATGACCGCCACCCGGTCGCCGATGACGACCACCGCAGCCCGGGCGAGCCACCGTCGGCCACGGTCCCCGACGAGCTCCAGGAAGTTCTCCAGAACCTCGCCGCTGGTGGCGATGACGACCTGAACGCGGTCGGCCTCGGCGGCCGCGAGCAGCGGGGTGGGGTCGGCCGACGGCCGGATGCGTCGATAGACTTCCAGAAAACCCACCTCGGCGCCACAGTCGCGGAGTGTCTCGGCCAAGTGCGGCCGCCCTCCGACTCCGCGGACTATCATGACACGCCCCGAGCTGATGCTGCCAAGTTCCGTTTCCTCCAGCAGATCCTCGCTCGTGGCGCCATGGCGGGGGTAGAGCACCTCCTCGATGCCGTTGCGACGAAGTGCCTCGGCGGTGCCCCGGCCGACGGTGGCGCAGCGGGCGTGGGCGGCGGGGCCACCGGCGGCGCGGATGCGTGGCAGCCCGTGGTCGACGGCGTTCTGACTGACGAAGATCAGCCAGTCGGCGCCGGCGGCCTGCCGGGCTGCCTCCTGCCGTGCCGCGTCGTCCGGCTCGGCGGCGATCTCCAGGGTGGGAAACCGCCACACCTCGGCGCCGGCCTCCTCCAGGGCGTGAGCGAGACCCTCCGCCTGGTGGGCGGGTCGGCTGACGACGACGCCGGTGCCGTCCAGGGGCCCCGTCATGGCTGCTCGGCGAGGGCCTTGAGGATGCGGTCGGCCCCGCGGGCAAGTAGGTCGTCGCCCAGCTGGCGGCCCAGGTTCTCGGCATCGGCGGCGGGGCCGCGGATCTCGCCCCGGATGACTTCGCTGCCGTCAACGGCGCCCACCAGACCGCGCAGGTGGACCTCGTCGCCGTCGAGCTCGGCGTAGCCGCCGATGGGAACCTGGCAGCTGCCCTCGAGCCGGGCGTTCATGCCCCGCTCGGCGCTGATGCGGATGCGGGTGGGCTCGTGGTTGAGACCCTCCACGAGTTTCATGACCCGCTCGTCGCCCTCCCGGCATTCGATGCCGAGCGCACCCTGGCCCACCGCAGGCAGGCTCTGTTCCGGCGTCAGGCGCCCGGCGATGCGGTGCGTCAGCTCCAGGCGGTCGAGCCCGGAGGCGGCCAGGATGATGGCGTCGTAAACGCCATCGTCGAGCTTGCGCAGCCGGGTCTGGACGTTGCCGCGCAGGACCTCGATGTGCAGGTCGGGCCGGCGGTCCATGATCTGGCATTGACGGCGCAGGCTCGCCGTACCGACCCGGGCGCCGTGGGGGAGCTCATCCAGGTCCGTGTAGTGGTTGGAGACGAAGGCGTCCCGCGGATCGGCCCGGTCCGAGACGGCGGCCAGGGCGAAGCCGTCGGGCAGGCGCCAGGGGATGTCCTTCATCGAGTGCACGGCCAGATCGGCGTCGCCGCGCAGCATGCCGTCCTCGAGTTCCTTCATGAACAAGCCCTTGCCGCCAATGCGCGCCAGCGGCTGATCGAGGATCTCGTCGCCGCGGGTGGACATGGGGACCAGCTCCACCTCCAGGCCGGGGTGCAGGCGCTGCAGTTCGGCGGCGATGTGCTCGGCCTGCCACATGGCAAGCTGGGAACGGCGGGTGGCGATTCGCAGGGATTCAGCGGCCATTACGGTCCATCCTGACTGGTTAGACTCGGAGAAAAACACGCTAAAGTGTCGTCGCAATGCCGCCCCGGTTTCAACCTGTTGTCGCCGATAGTGACGCCGCAGGGGGCGCGCGCGACGGCCGCTCGGCACTACAATGACGGCCGCGCCGGCGCCCCCGCCGGGCGGGACGACCGGCTTGAGACCCTTTCCGCCCACTGAAAAGCGATCGTGAGCACCCGCTATGAGCCAGAAAGACGCAGCCCCCGGCCAGCAGCTGTGGACCGGCCGTTTCACTGAGGCGACCGACGCATTCGTCGAGCGCTTCTCGGCCTCGGTGCAGTTCGATGCCCGCCTCGCCCTGCACGACATACAGGGCTCCGAGGCGCACGCCCGCATGCTTGCCGAGCGCGGTGTGCTGACCGAGGCCGAGCGCGACGCCATCCTCCAGGGCCTGGCCGAGATCCGCCAGGAGGTGGTCGAGGAGCGCTTCCCCTGGTCGCCGCAGCTCGAGGATGTCCACATGAACATCGAGCACCGGTTGACCCAGCGCATCGGCGAGGCCGGCAAGAAGCTCCATACCGGCCGCTCGCGCAACGACCAGATCGCCACCGACGTGCGTCTCTTCCTGCGCGAGGCCATCGACACCATCCGCGCCGAGCTTGCCCGCTTCCAGAACGGCCTGGTCGATCTGGCCGAGCGCGAGGCCGACACCATCATGCCCGGCTTCACCCACCTGCAGGTGGCCCAGCCGGTGACCTTCGGCCACCACATGCTGGCCTGGTACGAGATGCTCGAGCGCGATCGCGACCGGCTGGCCGACTGCCGTCGCCGGCTCAACCAGTGCCCCCTGGGCGCCGCGGCGCTGGCCGGGACTTCGTTCCCCATCGACCGCGAGGCGACCGCCCGCGAGCTGGGCTTTGATGGGCCGACGCGCAACTCCCTGGACTCGGTCAGTGACCGCGACTTCGCCATCGAGTTCTGTGCCGACGCCAGCCTGGTCCTCGTGCACCTCTCGCGCATGGCCGAGGAGCTGGTGCTGTGGACGTCGCAGCAGTTTGGCTTCATCGACTTGCCGGATCGCTTCTGCACCGGTTCGTCGATCATGCCGCAGAAGAAGAACCCCGACGTGGCGGAGCTGGTGCGCGGCAAGGCCGCCCGGGCCCAGGGCAGCCTGGTTCAGCTGCTGACCCTGATGAAGGGCCAGCCGCTGGCCTACAACCGGGACAACCAGGAGGACAAGGAGCCGCTGTTCGATGCCGTGGATACGGCCCGTGATGCGCTCACCGCCTTCGCCGATATGGTCCCGGCGCTGACCGTCAACCGCGAACGCTGCCGCGAGGCGGCCCGGGCCGGTTTCGCCACCGCCACCGATCTGGCCGATTACCTGGTTCGCCAGGGGCTGGCTTTCCGCGACGCCCACGAGGTGGTCGGCCGTGCCGTGCGCTACGCCACGGAGGCCGACCGCGACCTGGCCGAGCTCAGCCTCGAGGAGCTGCGGCAGTTCTCCGCGGCCATCGGCGACGACGTCTTTGCGGTCCTGACCCTCGATGGCTCGGTGGCGGCGCGTTCCCACATCGGCGGCACGGCGCCGGAGCAGGTCCGTGCCCAGGCCCGTGCGGCCCGGGAGCGCCTGGCTTGAGCCACCGCCCGCGTAAGCGTTTCGGGCAGAACTTCCTGCGCGATCCGTCGGTCATCCAGCGCATGATCACGGCGATCGCCCCGCGGCAGGGGCAGACGCTGCTGGAGATCGGCCCCGGCGAGGGGGCACTGACCGAGCCGCTGCTCGAACGCCTGGGCAGCCTGACGGCGGTGGAGCTCGACCGCGATCTGGCGCCCCGGCTGCGCGAGCGTTTCGGCCCTGCCCTGACGGTGATCGAGGGTGACGCCCTGGAGCTGGATCCGGCCGGGCTGGCTCCGGCCCAGGGGCGACTGCGCGTGGTGGGGAATCTGCCCTACAACGTCTCGACGCCGATCCTGTTTCACCTGCTCGCCGCCGCGGACACCATCGAGGATCTGCACCTGCTCCTCCAGCGGGAGGTGGTGGATCGGATGGTGGCGCCGCCGGGGAGCCGGACCCGGGGGCGGCTGTCGGTGATGGTGCAGTACCGCTGCCGGGTGGAGCGCTGCTTCAACGTGCCGGCCGGGGCGTTCTTCCCGGCGCCGAAGGTGATGTCGTCGTTTGTTCGCCTCGTCCCCCACCGTCCGCTGCCGGCGCCGGCCCAGGACGAGGCGTGGCTGCAGGAGGTGGTGACGGCGGCCTTCGCCGGGCGGCGCAAGACGCTGCGCAACAGCCTCAAGGGGCGGGTCGCGGAGGCGGCGTTCGAGGCGGCGGGGGTCGATCCCGGGGCGCGGGCCGAGACGCTCTCGGTGGAGGCCTTCGTGCGCCTCGCCGATGCCGCACGGGGCGCACCGGAGACCGCCGCAGGGCGGTGAGAGGGAGTCGTACTGACTGACGGTGCTTGCTCCGAGGAGGGCGGGGACGCCGGGGTGACCCGGGGGCATTGAGCGCGCCGAGCATCGCAGG